>CAXTQM010000211.1:0-2823 GCA_964246205.1 uncultured Beijerinckiaceae bacterium
GTCATCCGAACGCAGCCGTGCGACGCGGTCTTGTCGATCTCCGACGGGTCGGGCGTGCCGTGCAGACCGTAGGTCGGCTTGGTCAAGGCGATGAAGACGCTGCCGACCGGGTTGTTGGGGCCGGGCGGCAGTTGCAGCTTTTGGTGATTGTCGCCCTGAAGGAAGTTCGTGGGATTGTAATAGTAGATCGGGTTCCAGGCCACGCCCTTGACCTTGTAGGTGCCCGACGGTGACGGCAACTCGCGGCTGCCGATCGTGGCCGGCACTGCGATGATCACGCGACCCTTGGCGTCGTAGCCGAAGACTTGGCTCTTGCGCTTGTCGACGAAGATGCTCTCGACCTTGCCGTGCACCGGCGGTCCTGCTGTGTCGGCGACCAGGATGTGGCCGCCGCTCTTGCCGAGATCGACGCCGGGGTTGAGCTCGGCCAGCAGATCCTCGCTCATGTGGAACTTGCCGCCAAGCTTCTGCGCCACGTTGCGGTAACCCATCGTCTTCATCTGGGCGAGCTTGGCGTAATCCTTGGGCAGGTCGGGGAAAAACGGACCCGCGACGTCGGCGTCGGTAAGCGCATAGTCGACGAGAACCGGTGCTCCGGCACGCTTAACCAACGAGTCCCAAACGTCCTTGTCGAGCGCCTTGGTGACCTTGAGATCGTTTTCCGTCTCGTAGGCCGCGAGCGCGTGCTCGTAGTTCGTACCGGTCTTGCCGTCGATGACGCCCGGCGAGTCGTGCAGGCGGTCGAGCATTACCTCGGCACGCAGCACGGCCGGATCGACACCGTCCTTGACGCCCGCCGTCTCCAGTGTTGCGTCGTTGATCCTGGCCTTGACGGGATCGTTCTGGACCGCCGCCGCCGAAGACGTCGCCAGCGGCGCGGACACCGGCGATGATGCTGCGGCGGGGCTCGCCGGAGGCGATGGAGGTGCCGAAGGCACGGCCGCCGCAGGCGGCGAAGCCGGAGCCGGCACCGCAGCAGGCGGCTGGGCCACGGCCACGGGCGGCACGGCGGACGACGGGGTAACGTTCGGTTCGGCCAGCGCCATCGTCGCGATGCTGCACCCCAGCATCGCCAGCCCGATCGTCTTCATGTTTTCATCCCTTCGCGGCAGGGCCGCTGTTCAGGCGTTTTCGCCTTCGAGTTCGTCGCGCGCAGCCTGCAGGTCGCGCCGCGCGTCGTCTGGCACCTTCGGGCTTTTTAGATCCAGCGACTCCAGCGCCTGGACCACGGCCTCCGCCACCACCAGCCGCATGTACCATTTGCGGTCGGCGGGAATGACGTACCACGGCGCCGCCGCCGTTGCCGTGCCGGCGATCGCCGCCTCGTAGGCCTTCTGATACCTGTCCCAGAGATGGCGCTCCCGCAGGTCGGCGGCGGCGAACTTCCAGGTCTTCTCCGGCGTCTGGAGACGCGAAAGGAAGCGCCGCCTTTGCTCGTCCTTGCTGACGTTGAGGAAGAACTTGAAAATGCGGGTGCCCTGTCGTCCGAGGTAGGCCTCGTAAGCCGCGATGTCGGCGAGGCGCTCGCGCCAAAGATCGTCGGAGGTCGCCAGCCCTTTCGGCAGCCCGCTGTTCAGCACCAGATCCTGGTGGACCCGGGCGACGAGCACATCCTCGTAATGCGAGCGGTTGAAGACACCGATCATGCCGCGCCGCGGCAGCTCGCGGTTGATGCGCCAAAGAAAATCGTGTTCGAGCTCGACCGGTCCCGGCGCCTGGAACGGGGTCACGCGCACGCCCTGCGGGTTCACGCCGCTCATCACGTGCTTGATCGTCGAATCCTTGCCCGCCGCATCCATGGCCTGGAACACGACGAGCAGCGACCATGTCTTGTTGGCGAAGAGCAGCTCCTGCAGAGCCGAAATCCGCTCGATCCCATCGGCGAGCAGGTCCTTCGACTCGTGCTTGCCCGGCATTTCGTCCGGCAGGTCGGCAGGCTCGTGCTCGCCGAGATCGAAGTGCTTGCCCGAAGTGACGCGGTAGCGATCGAGCGCCTGGCGCACCCGCCGCATCTGCTTGCCCAATCCTTCGCCCATCGTCGATTCCGCCGCGTGGGCGAGCATACAGTAACAAAGCACATAGAGAAGGCCGCCCTCGACGGGCGGCCTAAACGATCGGTCCTCAACCTGGAGCCAGGGCCGGCCCGACTGGCTTGGGCGGTGATCTCACTGGCTAGCTGGGCCAGCTACGGAAGGTGACGTTGCCGGGCGCGGCTTAGGTCGCGAGCGCTTCGCGTGGGGACCCTCCGGCATGGTGCCGAACTGCGCCATCAAGGCCAACGCCCGCGCCTGCGTGATCTCGGTCGAGCAGAAGCCGTGCACCGTTTCCTGCGCATAGTCGCGACAGGTCATCTCGCGCTCCGAGGAAAATGCCGCCTGGTCCTTGGCGATCGCCTTGACCGCATCGCGATCCTTCCCGGCCTTCTTCAGCACGGCGCGGAAGTTCGCCCGCATCGTCGTCTCCAGACGCTGGCGCTCGTGCTCCAGATCCTTGGCCTTCTTCGGCGTGATGTCGGCGGCCTTCGGACCCCAAAGCCCGCCGGGACTCACGCGGCAGTCGGCAGCGGTGAAGTCGCAGGTCGGATCGGGACGCGTCACCAGGACCGCGCCGTCGAGGATGTCAATCGTGAACGGGCACGCCGGCACCGTCACGCCATAGCGGATCGCTCCCGCGGGACGCCCGTCCGGCGTCGCCGGCAGCGGCGAGGCGAGCGACACGTCGACGGTACAGGCGGTGCCGGGCTTCGAGATCTTGTCGCCTTCGAGAGTGAGCTTGGAGAGCGCGAGACCATCGCCGCTCTTCTCGAACGTCATCTGCCCCTTG
>CAXTQM010000211.1:2923-5177 GCA_964246205.1 uncultured Beijerinckiaceae bacterium
GAAAACCCCATTGCCGGAGCGATTCCGGCTCTTGTATACGGGCCTCCTTGCGCTCACCTGAGCCAATGCCAATCTCAGCCACATCGGGGACCGGGCGCACTAACGTCCGCCCACTTGCTGGACCGCTTCGGGGTCCGGCGGTTCTGCGACACGAAAGGATATAAGACACATGGCTAAAGTCATCGGTATCGATCTCGGGACGACCAATTCCTGCGTGGCCGTCATGGAAGGCTCGACGCCCAAGGTCATCGAGAATGCAGAGGGCGCGCGCACCACGCCGTCGATCGTCGCCTTCACGGACGACGGCGAAAGGCTTGTGGGCCAGCCCGCCAAGCGTCAAGGCGTGACCAACCCGGAGCGTACCTTTTTCGCCATCAAGCGACTGATCGGCCGCACCTTCGACGATCCCATGACCAAGAAGGACATGGGTCTCGTTCCCTACAAGATCACCAAGGCCAAAAGCGGCGACGCCTGGGTCGAGGCGGATGGCAAGCCGTATTCGCCGTCGCAGGTCTCCGCCTTCACGCTGCAGAAGATGAAGGAGACCGCCGAGGCGCATCTCGGGTCCCAAGTCACGCAGGCGGTCATCACCGTCCCGGCCTATTTCAACGACGCCCAGCGCCAGGCTACGAAGGACGCCGGCAAGATCGCCGGTCTTGAAGTGCTGCGCATCATCAACGAGCCGACGGCAGCGGCGCTCGCCTACGGTCTCGACAAGAAGGGCTCCGGCACTATCGCCGTCTACGACCTCGGCGGCGGCACCTTCGACGTCTCGGTGCTCGAGATCGGCGACGGCGTCTTCGAAGTGAAGTCGACCAATGGCGACACCTTCCTCGGCGGCGAGGACTTCGACAATCGTTTGGTCGAGTACTTCGCCGACGAGTTCAAGAAGGAACAGGGCATCGACCTCAAGAAGGACAAGCTGGCGCTGCAGCGTCTCCGCGAGGCGGCCGAGAAGGCCAAGATCGAGCTGTCGTCCGCGAGCCAGACCGATATCAACCTGCCCTACATCACGGCCGACGCCTCCGGGCCGAAGCATCTCACGCTGAAGCTCACCCGCGCCAAGTTCGAATCGCTCGTCGACGACCTGATCCAGCGCACCGTCGAGCCGTGCAAGAAGGCGCTGAAGGACGCCGGCCTCACCGCGGGCGAGATCAACGAGGTCGTCCTGGTCGGCGGCATGACCCGCATGCCGAAGGTCCAGGAAGTGGTGAAGAGCTTCTTCGGCAAGGAGCCCCACAAGGGCGTCAACCCGGACGAGGTCGTCGCCATCGGCGCCGCGGTCCAGGCCGGCGTCCTCCAGGGCGACGTCAAGGACGTGCTGCTGCTCGACGTGACGCCGCTGTCGCTCGGCATCGAGACGCTGGGTGGCGTGTTCACCCGCTTGATCGACCGCAACACCACGATCCCCACCAAGAAAAGCCAGGTGTTCTCGACCGCCGAGGACAACCAGACGGCCGTCACCATCCGCGTGTTCCAGGGCGAGCGCGAGATGGCGGCGGACAACAAGATCCTGGGCCAGTTCGACCTCGTCGGGATCCCGTCGGCGCCGCGCGGCGTGCCGCAGATCGAGGTGACCTTCGACATCGACGCCAACGGCATCGTCAACGTGACCGCCAAGGACAAGGCGACCAACAAGGAGCAGCAGATCCGCATCCAGGCCTCGGGTGGTTTGTCTGACGCCGACATCCAGAAGATGGTCAAGGACGCAGAGGCCAATGCGGCCGAGGACAAGCAGCGCCGCGAACTGGTCGACGCCAAGAACCAGGGCGAGGCCATGATCCATTCGGCCGAGAAGAGCCTCGTCGATTATGGCGAAAAGGTTTCCGCCGCCGACAAGAGCGCGATCGAGAGCGCCGTCGCTGGCCTCAAGACCGCGCTCGAGGGCGAGGATGCCGAGGCGATCAAGACCAAGACCAACGAGCTGGTGCAGGCCTCGATGAAGCTCGGCGAGGCCATGTACAAGGCCGGAGAAACCGGTGCTGGTCCCGGTGAGGCCGGCCCGGCGCACGACCCCTCGAAGGACGACGTGATCGACGCCGACTTCAAGGAAGTCGGGCCGGACGAGCACAAGAAGGCTTCGTAATCGCAAAGCGACGAGGGCCGTCGGGCGACCGATGGCCCTTTTGGTATTTTCTTTCGTGTGTCGCCTTGATTGTGACAAGGCGGACAAAGGCGTTTGTGCTTGAACGTGGCCGTCGCCTTTGCGAGGCGTGCGCGGGCCGCGCAGGACCGGAACGATGGCCACCAAGAC
>CAXTQM010000212.1:0-5159 GCA_964246205.1 uncultured Beijerinckiaceae bacterium
CGCCGACACCGTCGAGGCCGCGGTCGCCGGCGCCGGGCTGGTGATCCTCTGCACGCCGGTCGGCGCCATGGGCGCCGTCGCCGCCGCCATCGCCCCGCACCTGGCGGAGGGCGCCATCGTCTCCGACGTCGGCTCGACCAAGGTGTCGGTCATCGAGGCGGTGCGCCCGCACCTGCCGGCGCACGCGCATCTCGTGCCGGCCCATCCCGTCGCCGGCACGGAGTATTCCGGGCCGGACGCAGGCTTCGCCACGCTGTTCCTGAACCGCTGGGCGATCCTCACGCCGCCGGACGGCACCTCGCCCGAGGCGGTCGCCCGCGCCGCCGCCTTCTGGCAGGCGGTCGGCGCCAACGTCGAGGTCATGAGCGCCGCCCACCACGACATCGTGCTGGCGATCACCAGCCATGTGCCGCACCTCATCGCCTACAACATCGTGCGCACCGCCTCCGACCTCGAGCGGGTGACCGAAGCCGAGGTGATGAAGTTCTCCGCCGGCGGCTTCCGCGACTTCACCCGCATCGCCGCCTCAGACCCGACGATGTGGCGCGACGTGTTCCTCAACAATCGCGAGGCGGTGCTGGAAGTGCTCGGCCGCTTCAACGAGGACCTGTCGTCGCTGGCGCGCATGGTGCGCGACGGCAACGGTGACGGGCTGTTCGAACTCTTCACCCGCACCCGTGCCATTCGCCGCGGGATCATCGCCCAGGGCCAGGAAACCGCCGCCGCCGATTTCGGCCGGCGTGTGAGCGAGATCAGGGAGTAGGCGGCGGGAGCAGCTCCGCCGCCCGCTCCAACGCTATTGCCCTGTCACCAGCAGGATCTTTCCCAGGTGCGTGGAGGCCTCCATCATCTCCTGCGCCTGGCGGGCCTCGGCGAGCGGGAAGGTGGCGTGGATGATCGGCGCGACCGTGCCGGCCTCCAGCAGCGGCCACACCTTTGCGCGCAGCGCTGCCGCCACTTCGGCCTTCTGGGCGATGCTGCGGGCCCGTAGCGTGGAGCCGGTCAGGACGAGGCGCTTGACCATGACTGGGGTGAAATCCAGCCTCTCCACCACGGCGCCGCCGAGGAAGGCGATCTGCACCAGCCGGCCCTCCACCGCGAGGCAGGCGATGTTGCGCGGCAGGTAGTCGCCGCCGACCATATCGAGGATGACGTCGACGCCGGCCTTGTCGGTCGCCTCCTTCACGAACTCGACGAAATCCTGCGACTTGTAGTCGATGACGTGATCGGCCCCGATCGTGCGGCAGAACGCGCATTTGTCGGCCGTGCCGGCGGTCGCGAACACCTCGGCACCGAAAGCCTTGGCGAGCTGGATCGCCGTCGAGCCGATGCCGCTGGAGCCGCCGTGGATCAGCACGCGCTCGCCGGTGCCGAGCCGCCCGCGCGTGAAGACGTTGTCGAAGACGGTGAAATAGTTCTCCGGCACGCCGGCGGCCTCGACGAGGCTCAGCGGTTTCGGCCTCGGCAGGCACAGCGGCGCGGCGGCGAGCGCGTATTCGGCGTAGCCGCCGGAGCCGACCAGCGCGCAGACTTCGTCGCCCTCCTTCAGCCCGTCGATGCCGCCGCCCAGCGCGGCGACACGGCCCGAGACTTCCAGGCCGGGAACATCGCTCTCGCCTTTTGGCGGCGGATACTTGCCGGAGCGCTGGATCAGGTCGGGCCGGTTGACGCCGGCGGCGGCGACGGCGATCAGCACCTGGCCCTCGCCCGGCCGCGGCACGGCGGCCTCGCCGACGCGGACGACCTCCGCGCCGCCGGGGCCGTCGTAGTGGATCTGCATCATGCGGGCGGGCAGCGGCATCGCGGAACTCCGGGCCGCTCCACATAGCGCCGCCGGAGCCGAGCGGAAGCTTCGCCCGCTCAGGCCCGCCGGGTCTGCTCCAGGTAGATCGACACGCGCCCGCGCATCGCCTCGGCGCGACGCGCCACGAGTTCGGCGGAGGCCAGCATGGTGCGGGCCGCCTGGTCCGTGCAGGCCGCGTCCGCCTCGACGTCGGCGATGTTGACGCGGATGTTCTCGGTGCCGGCGGCGGCGAGGCCGGCGTTGCGGGTGATCCGCTCGACGCCAGCCGACTGCTCGTCCACCGCGTTGGCGATCATCGTGGCGTTCTCGCCCATGTCGTGCACGGTGATCCCGATCGCCTCCAACGTCGCCGCGGCCGTCTTCATCGCGTCCTGGATGCCGCTGATGTAGGCGCCGATCTCCCGGGTGGCGCGCGATGTGGCGACGGAAAGCTGCTTGACCTCGCCAGCGACCACCGCGAAGCCGCGGCCCGCCTGTCCCGCCCGCGCCGCCTCGATGGTGGCATTGAGGGCGAGCAGGTTGGTTTCCTCCGCGATGGAGCCGATGACGCCCACGACCTCGCCGATACGCCGGGCGCCCGTCTGCAGCGCGCGCACCGGCGTGTCCGCCTCGCGGGCTCGCGCCACGGCATCGCGGGCCGCCTGCGCGGAGGTCGAGACGCGCCGGCCGACGTCCAGCACCGCCGCCGCGACTTCCTCCGTGCCGCTTGCAACGTGCCGAACGCCGGACGATGCTTCGCCTACGGCGGAGCCGACGAGGCCGCACTTGCGGCTGGTCCGCGCCGCGGTCTCGAGCAGCGCCTCGGCCGATCGCGTCATCTCCACCGCCGCTTCGGCGAGCGACGCGGTGTGCGCGCCGACCTCGCGCTCGAAGGCATGGTTCAGCTCCGCCATCGTCGCCAGCCGGGCGTGCCGCTCCACGCGCTCCGCCTCCTTCTCCGCGTCCATGGCGCCGACCTTGACCAGCCCGCTCTGGAACACGGCGACGGCCTTGGCCATGGCGCCGATCTCGTCGCGGCGCTCCGCCGATGGGATCGCGGTGTCGAGCGCGCCTCCCGCCAGCCTGCGCATGGCCTCGGTGATGGCCGCGAGCGGGCGCGCGATGGTGCGTACCAGGGCAAGCGCGAGCACGATGCCCGAGACGATCGCCAGCGTCGTGGCGACCACGTCGAAGAAGGCCGCCTTCCCGATCACCGCGAGCATGCGCTTGGCGGCGTCGGTCTGCGCCCTCACGTCGGCGATGCGCGACGCGATGCCATCGGCGAGCAGATGCTGGGCGGCAGTTTCCCACTCCGGCGCGGCGGCCGCGAAGCCGCTGGTTGCCGCCTCCATGCCGGATACGGCGGCGTCGAACGCCGCGGTCGTGACGGCGAGCTTACCGAGAAGCGCGGTCAAGCGCGGGTCGGCCCCTCGATCGTGGCCGGCCAACCCGTCCATCGCCTCGCGGGCCGAGCGCGCCCACCGCCGCGTGTTCGCGACATCGACGGGAGCGCGGGAGCGCCTGTAGCGCAGCGCCCAGGTGCCCGAGGCTCCAACGCCGTTCAGCAGGGTCAGCGCGTCGGGCGTCCGGAGCGGGTCCGCTCCGATCCGCTGCGCTATCTCAATCGCGAGGGCCTGCGACGTCAGCATCGTGTCCCGCATCGCGAGGGAATGCGTGCGGCGGGCGCCGGTCAGCTCGACGATCGTTCCGAGCAGGCCCAGATAAGTCCCGGTCTGCTCGCGCAGCGATACGGCGGATACGCTTCCGGCGACCGGACGACGCATGTCGAGCCTCGAATCGGCGCTCTTGAGAGCGGCGATCGCCGCCTGGAGCGCCTGGAGATCTTCGGCATCCTCCGACGCGGCGTAAAGCCGGGCGCGCGACAGGGTCGACCGCAGCTCGACGTTGAACTCGGTGTGCGTCACCCCGGCTTCCGCGCCGGCCTCGACGAACCTGGCCTCGGACCCGATCGAGCGCACCGCGACGAAACCGTTCACGCCGAGCGCGAGAAGCAGCACCAGCACGAGCGTGAACGCGCCGACCACCCGCAGGCCGATCGTCACGACGATTGTTCCGAACCGGTGATCTGATCGTGCCTCGTCATCGAGCGCGTTGCCTTGCTTTGCATCACGAGACACGATCGGTGTTAATAGGGAATTGAGGAAAGCGCTCGGGCCCTCCGACGGGCGGCACAAATCGCCTTTCTTCCCTCGCAAACGACTGGCACCGATGCGCTTGACGGCGCGCGGCGCAGAACCACAACCCGACGATCGAGCCTCACGAGGTGTCCCGTGGCCGACCACCAGCTCAACCTCTTCCAGCGCGCGCTCCGCCTTCTCGCCGAGATCGTGGTCGCGGCCTACGTCGTTGTCGATTCGATCGTGTTCGCGCTGTTCCGGCCCGTGGTGCGCTGGCTGTCGCGCCTGCGCGTGGTGCAGCGGCTCGAGCGCTGGATCCAGTCGCTGCCGCCCTACGTCATCCTCGTCGTCATGGTGGTGCCCTTCATCTTCGCCGAGCTCGCCAAGGTGTTCGCCGTCTACTGGATGGCCAAGGGCCATTTCCGCGTCGGCATGACGATCTTCATCTCCGCCTACGTGGTCTCGATCTTCGGGTGCGAGCGCATCCTCCACGCCGGCAAGGCGCAGCTCTTGACGATTCCCTGGTTCGCCTGGATCTACAACTGGATCATGGCGCTGCGCGATGGCATCCTGAACTGGTTCCGGCAGACCGCGATCTGGCGCGCCGCGGCGTCGCTCAAGGCGGGAGCGGCCGCGACGATGCGACGGCTGTCGGATCGGACGCGGGCGGTGTTCGGCTACGCGCCCAAGCCGCGCGAGCCGCGTCTGCGGCCGACCGCCGGGCACCACTAGGCGCGATGGCCAGCGTCGACCTGAACTGCGACTGCGGTGAGGGGTTCGGCGTCTATGCCATGGGCGACGATCGGGCCATGCTCGCCATCGTCACCAGCTGCAACGTCGCCTGCGGCTTCCACGCGGGCGATCCCAATATCATCGCCGAAACCTTTGCGCTGGCGCGGAAGCACGGCGTGGCCGTCGGCGCGCACCCCGGTTTCGCAGACCGACCCGGGTTCGGCCGCCGTCCGCTGCCGGTGACGGAGGCTGAGGCTGAGCGGCTCGTCGCCTACCAGGTCGGCGCCGCCGCGGCGCTGGCCGCCCTGGCCGGCCATCGTTTGTCCCATGTGAAGCCGCACGGCGCCTTGAGCAATATCGCCATGGCCGATGCCGGGCTGGCGCGCGCCATCGCTCGCGCCAGCCGCGCGGTCGATCCAGCCCTCGCCTTTCTCGCCGTCGCCGGCACCGAATTGGAGCACGCCGGCGATGCCTGCGGTCTGCGCACCCTGCGCGAGGTCTACGCC
>CAXTQM010000213.1:0-523 GCA_964246205.1 uncultured Beijerinckiaceae bacterium
CGGCGCCGGCGAGATCCTGCTGACCTCGATGGACCGCGACGGCACGAAAAGCGGCTTCGACCTTGCTTTGACCCGCGCCGTCTCCGACGCGGTGGCGGTGCCGGTGATCGCCTCGGGCGGCGTCGGCACGCTCGACCACCTCGTCGCCGGCATTCGAGACGGCGGCGCCACCGCTGTGCTCGCCGCCTCGATCTTCCATTTCGGCGAGTTCACCATCGGCGAAGCCAAGCGCGCCATGGCGGCGGCCGGACTTCCGGTGCGGCTTGACGGGCTTGGCAGCCACATCGGCGAGCGGCTCGTCGCGGGAGCGGCGGCGTGAGCGCCTTCACTTTGGAAACGCTGGCCGGCATCATCCGCGAGCGCACCGGCGGCGATGCCGCGGCTTCCTACACCAAGGCGCTGCTCGACAAGGGGCCGTCGCGGGTCGCCAAGAAGTTTGGCGAGGAGGCGATGGAACTGTGCATCGCCGCTGCCGAGGGCGAGATCGGTCCCGTCGTCGGCGAGAGCGCCGACGTGCTCTACC
>CAXTQM010000213.1:533-5135 GCA_964246205.1 uncultured Beijerinckiaceae bacterium
CTCTACCACTTGCTCGTACTGCTCGAGAGCGTCGGTGTGCCGCTCGCCGACGTGTTCGGCGAGCTGGAACGCCGCACGGCACTGTCCGGCCACGAGGAGAAGGCGGCGCGCCGGCCGTGAGCCGCGCCGCGGCCAAGCCTTGACAATCGCAGCGGCTTTCCCGACCTAGCGCATCGCAGCAGTGGATCGCGCCATGGTCGCCACGCACCCGCCCGCCGATCCACGCCGCTGATGGACGAGCGCGCCGATCTCGCCTTCTCGCCCTATCACCGCTTCTCCCGCGAGCAATGGGCCGAGCTGCGCGCCGACACGCCGTTGACCCTGACCATCGAGGATCTCGCCCGGCTGCAGTCGATCAACGAGCCGATCACGCTGGAGGAGGTGATCGCGATCTACCTTCCTCTCTCCCGCCTGCTGGCCCTCTACGTCGCGGCGACGCAGGGGCTGTTCAAGGCGACTCAGCGCTTCCTCGGCGCCGGTGACGGCAAGGTGCCCTACATCATCGGCGTCGCCGGCTCGGTCGCCGCCGGCAAGTCGACCTTCTGCCGCGTCATGCAGGCGCTGCTTGCGCGCTGGCCCAACACCCCGCGCGTTGAGCTCGTCACTACCGACGGCTTCCTCCTCCCCAACGCCGTGCTGGAAGCGGAGGGGCTGATGGGCAAGAAGGGCTTCCCCGAGAGCTACGACGGCACGGCGCTGCTGCGCTTCATCTCCGACGTCAAGGCCGGCCGCCGCGCCGTGGCCGCCCCGGTCTATTCCCACCTCACCTACGACATCGTCGACGGCGAGAGCGTCACCGTGGATCGGCCCGACATCCTGATCGTCGAGGGCCTCAACGTGCTGCTGCCCGGCCGCCCCTCGCGCGACGGCCGCCCCGCCGCCTTCGTCTCGGACTTCTTCGACTTCTCGGTCTACCTCGACGCCGCCGAGGCCGATCTCGAGCGCTGGTACGTCGAGCGCTTCATGCGGCTGCGGCAGACCTCGTTCCGCGACCCGCGCTCCTACTTCGGCAAATACGCCGATCTCGGCGATGCCGCAGCCATCGCCCGCGCCCGCCAGATCTGGCGCGACATCAACCTCGCCAACCTCCACGAGAACGTACTGCCCACCCGCGCCCGCGCCGGCCTAATCCTCACCAAGGGCGCCGACCACGCCATCGCCGACGTCGCCCTGCGCAAGCTGTAGCGCCGCCTCTTCAATTTCGCCCCTTGATCGCCAACGCCTCGACATAGCTAACATAGCCGAGAACGCCTTTCTGAGAACCCGTTACCGCGGGCGTTCCGCGCGAAGATAGCCGCCGAGAGTTCTGACATTTCGGCCGACCGAAGTCAGGGTACCGCGACAAAAACAGCGGCCGGGGTCAGCGTACCGCGACACAAATCTCGGCCACTGCCGCGTACCGCGACCATGCTTGTATCGACGGGGTCGTTCGCCGACACCGGGGCGTGGACTATGGCCGAGCTTAGAGGTCGCGACCGGAAAAATATCTGCCCACTCGCGACCAAGTCGGCAGTGGAACGTTGCACAGACGGCCGATCTCGCCAGCGGCGACAAACCCGCGGTTTCAAAACAATGGTGACATCGCTTGGAGGCGACATCTTTGGACAGAAGAGAAACGGCGAACCCGTGATTTGCTCGAACAGGCCGCGTCGCTAAGCCTCTCACGAAGACGATGAGCACAAGTAGCCGCGGAGCAAGCTTCGACCAGCTTTTGTCCTAAGGGCGCGCCGCCGCCTGCCTCAAACCGGAGCCAGCGCCGACACCTCGTCGTCGGTGAACACGCGGCCGCGGGTCAGGAAACGCTCGCCTCGGCCGTTGTCTAGGCTGAACATGCCGCCGCGGCCTGGCACCACGTCGATGATAAGCTGGGTGTGCTTCCAGTATTCGAACTGGTCGCGGTTGATGTAGACCTGCGCGCCGCCGATCGGCCCGAGCCGAACATCGCGGTCGCCGACCATGTAGTCGTTGGTAGGATAGCACATCGGAGCGGAGCCGTCGCAGCAGCCGCCGGACTGGTGGAACAGTATCTCGCCGTGCTCGTCCTGCAGCGACTTGATCAGTTCGAGCGCCGCCGGCGTGGCCTTCACGCGCACCACATCTTCCGTGTCCATGATCTTCTCCGGACTGCCCGAACGCAACCGGCGCCTCGCGGGCGCCGGCCTGCCTCGATCTATATAGCGACGGCCTAGAAGAAGCCGAGCTTCTTCGGCGAGTAGCTGACCAGCATGTTCTTGGTCTGCTGGTAGTGGTCGAGCATCATCTTGTGGTTCTCGCGGCCGATGCCGGACTGCTTGTAGCCGCCGAAGGCCGCGTGGGCCGGGTAGGCGTGGTAGCAATTCGTCCAGACGCGACCGGCCTGAATGGCTCGACCGAAGCGGTAGGCGCGGGTCCCGTTGCGGGTCCATACGCCGGCACCGAGCCCGTAGAGCGTGTCGTTGGCGATCGACAGCGCGTCCTCGTCGTCCTTGAAGGTCGTGACCGACAGCACCGGCCCGAAGATCTCCTCCTGAAAGATGCGCATCTTGTTGTTGCCCTGGAACACCGTCGGCTTGACGTAGAAGCCCTCGGAGAGCTCGCCGTCCTTCATCAGGCGCTCGCCGCCGGTGAGCACCTTGGCGCCCTCCTGCTTGCCGATATCGATGTATTGGAGGATCTTCTCCATCTGCTCCGACGAAGCCTGGGCGCCGATCATCGTCGACATGTCGAGCGGCGACCCCTGCGTGATCGCCTCGACACGCTTGATGGCGCGCTCCATGAAGCGGTCGTAGATCGACTCATGCACCAGCGCGCGGCTCGGGCAGGTGCAGACCTCGCCCTGGTTGAGGGCGAACATGGTGAAGCCCTCGAGCGCCTTGTCGAAGAAGTCGTCGTCCTCCTCGGCCACGTCCTTGAAGAAGATGTTGGGCGACTTGCCGCCCAGCTCGAGCGTGACCGGAATCAGATTCTGCGAGGCATACTGCATGATCAGGCGGCCGGTCGTCGTCTCGCCGGTGAAGGCGATCTTAGCGATGCGGTTCGAGGAGGCCAGCGGCTTGCCGCACTCCAGGCCGAAGCCGTTGACGATGTTGAGCACGCCCGGCGGCAGCAGGTCGCCGATCAGCTCCATCACGACGAGGATCGATGCCGGGGTCTGCTCGGCCGGCTTCAGCACGACGCAATTGCCGGCGGCGAGCGCCGGGGCCAGCTTCCACACCGCCATCAAGATCGGAAAGTTCCAGGGGATGATCTGGCCGACGACGCCGAGCGGCTCGTGGAAGTGATAGGCGACGGTGTCGTGGTCGATCTCGGAGATGCCGCCCTCCTGCGCGCGGACGCAGCCGGCGAAGTAGCGGAAATGGTCGACGGCGAGCGGGATGTCGGCGAAGGTCGTCTCGCGGATCGGCTTGCCGTTGTCCCAGGTCTCGGCCAACGCGATCATGTCGAGGTTCTCCTCGAAGCGATCGGCGATCTTATTGAGGATCACGGCGCGATGGGCCGGCGAGGTCTTGCCCCAGGCGTCCTTGGCGGCATGGGCGGCATCGAGCGCCAGATCCACGTCGGCGGCGTCGGAGCGGGCGATCTCGCATATCACGTGGCCGGTGATCGGCGAGGTGTTCTCGAAGTAGCGGCCGTTCACCGGGTCGGTGAACTTGCCATTGATGTAATTGCCGTAGCGCGACTGGAACGGCGGCTTCAGCTTCTGGTCCTGGCCCAGGAATTCCGGCTTGTTCATGAGTGTCTCCTCGGGTTTGCCCGTGCCCGCAACCTTGGCTGGCCTGCGAGCCGTCCGTGCGCCGCTCTTGTCTTCGACGGCGTTCCAACGTCAAGCATAGCGGATTGCTCCGCGAGTGCATGCGAAATCGTCACAGGCAAGCTTGGACTTCTGTACAAGGCCGCGACACTTGACGCCGGCATAGCCCGCCCTCTCTCTTGATTTTCAGGCCAACCCGGCGAAGCGGAAGCGCGGCCCCGCATCCTTGAGCGAGGCGTCGCGCGTAGCCTCGTCCACGCCTCGTGGAGCACGTCCCTGGACCACGAACTCGCTGTCAAGCTGGACTCGGCGGCGCAGATGGTAACCTCGGACGATAGCGTGCTCGACGGCACCCCCGTGGTCGGGGGCACGCGGACCCCGGTACGCGACGTGGCGGCCATGCTGGAGGAGGCTTCGTCGGCCCAGGTGCTGCGAGCATTCCCGATGCTGACCGCCCATCAGGTCGAGCTCTGCGGCCTGCATGCCCGCGCCTACTTCTCGGGCGCGACGTCGCCGGAGCGGGCGGCGCTGAGTCTGCCGATGGTCGCCATCGAACGCGTCCGCCGCAAGCCGCCGTAGCGGTAGGCGCCGAGCCGGCCTCAGCCCGGCCGGAAGCGCGCGATCGCCGGACCCAGCCGGTCGCCGGCGACGGTGCGGAGCGCGGCTATGTCGAAAAGCGCCACCAGCCCGCCATAGACCAGCACCCCGACAAGGATCTGCGCCATCAGCAGGGCGAAGCTCGGCGGCTGCGCGCGCAGCGGCAGCAGCGCAAGGACCATGCAGGCGGTCGCCAGCAGGGTGCGGGCGAGGTCGCGCGCGCGCGGCCAGGCCGGGCGCGAGCGGCAGGCGATGGCGATCAGCGCCGCCAACGC
>CAXTQM010000214.1:0-2444 GCA_964246205.1 uncultured Beijerinckiaceae bacterium
GCTGCGGAGGCTACATGGTACTGGGGGAAAGCCTCGCCGACGCTGCCGGCGAGACCCACGCCATGGCCGGCCTGCTCGGCGTCGCGACTTCCTTCGCCAAGCGCAAGATGCACCTCGGCTACCGCGACGTGACGCTCGTCGCCGACGGCTGCCTCGGCCCGGCCGGCACGGCGCTGCGCGGCCACGAGTTCCA
This sequence comes from uncultured Beijerinckiaceae bacterium, assembly GCA_964246205.1. GTDB lineage: Bacteria > Pseudomonadota > Alphaproteobacteria > Rhizobiales > Beijerinckiaceae > RH-AL1. The sequence continues at coordinate 194 of CAXTQM010000214.1, forward strand.
CTATGCCACCGAGCTCGCGAGCGAAGCGCCGGACGAGGCCTTCGTCCAGGCTCGCGATGCCCATGGCAGCGCGCCAGTCGCCGCCGGCGGGCGCCGTGGTCGTGTCACCGGCAGCTTCTTCCACCTGGTGGCACGCGCACAGTAACCTGCGCGAAGGTTCCTCTCCACGCTTGTCTAGTCGCACAAGTCGGCTATTTTCCGTCGAGAATAAGTTGAGGGCTGACACAAAGCTTCCGCATCATTAACCATAAGAGATCACACGATGACGTGATAGCAATACTTCTCTTAATCTTGCCTCTTTAGGACGATTACTCAGCGGCGTTGATCCGAGGGGTTCAGGAATGCGCAAGGTTCTGTTCACGACCGCCCTGCTTGCTTTGCCGGGCATGGCTGCCGCCGCCGATCTGCCGTCAAGGCGGGCTCCGCCGGTCTACGTGCCGGCCGCACCGCCGCCACCGGTGTTCACCTGGACCGGCCTCTATGTCGGCGGCCAGGTCGGCTACGACTTCGGCAACGTCGGCGCGCGCGCCAACATCGCCGGCACGCCGATCGGTCTCGCATCGGATCGCGTCAGCTCCAACGGCGTGATCGGCGGCGCGCATGTCGGCTACAATTACCAGACCGGCGGCATTCCCTTCCTCGGCAACGCGGCGGCGGCAAGCTTCGTGTTCGGCGTCGAAGGCGATGTCGACGGCAGCAGCGCCAAGGCGAGCAACGTCCTGGGCGGCCTCGCCGCCTACAGCAGCAACACGATCCAGGGCTCGATCCGCGGCCGTGTCGGCATCGCGGTCGATCGCGTGCTGTTCTACGCGACCGGCGGCGCCGCCTTCGCCAACCTCAACAACGGCTACGTCAACACCTTCAACGGCGTGAGCGACCAGTTCACTCATTCCCGCGTGGGCTACACCGTGGGCGGTGGCATCGAGTACGCGATCAGCAACAACTGGTCGATTCGGGCCGAGTACCGCCACAGCGACTACGGGCGCACCGCGGACCTGCTGATGAACACGACCAACAGCGGCGTGCGCGTGCACGAGCGCGACATCGACAATCGCGCGCAGATCGGCTTCAGCTACAAGTTCGACTTCCTGTCGACCCCGGCACCGGTCGTCGCCCGTTACTGACAGCGCGTCGGCGAACCGCTACGCGCTGGTCTTGGACATCATCTCGATGAAGTGGCGGTCGAGCGCACCCGGCGTGCTCTTGACCTTGCGCGCGGGAAGCCTCCTCGCCGGCTTCGCGACCGCAACTGCCGGGCTTGTGCCCTTGGCAACGTCTCCGGAGGCGGCCTTCGTGCGCTTGATCGAGACCGCGGCCGGCGCATCGCTTCGCAGCCGCTTCGGTCGGGTCGCGACGGTGTCGAACGGGCGCGTCTGCGCGCCGCGCACGGGCGCGGCCTCGCGACCGCCGTTGGATCGGGCGCCGCGCTCGCCGCGATCCTCGCCGTCGGATCGGCCACGGCGGTCGCCGTCGCGGCGCGGCTTAGATTGGTCCTCCGCCGCAAGACGCTGCGTGCGACGCTCGCTCTTCAGGCGCTCGCGCTCCGCGTGATCCTCAAGGCGCCTGCGATCCTCTGCGGTGAGGAGGGCAACCTTGGCGCCGTCGTCCCACGGCACCATCGTGCCGGCGCCGTCGCCCATGACCGCGACGAGACTGTTCGGGACGCGTCCAATGCAGGCCAGCCCGGCATCGGAAAGCTCGTAGACACCGCCGTTGACCGGCGTCACGACCGTCTCGACGCCGAGCTCGACCGCGAGGCTCGCGTGAGCCGCGAGGTGGGTGGGACTGCCGTGGACGGGAATGGCGAAGCGCGGCTTCACCGCCCCGTACATGATGCGCAGATCCGCTCGCACGGGATGACCGGTGACGTGCACCGTGTCGTCGCCAAATCGGTCCTCGGCCGTCACGATGCGGGCGCCGAGCGCGCGCAGCTTGTCGGTGACGGCGAGGATGTACTCCTCATTGCCGGGGATCGCGCGCGCCGACATCACGACGGTGTCGCCCGATTGCACCTTGGGGAGCCGCGCGTCGCGACCGCCGGCGAGCTTGGCGAGCGAGGCGTTCTCCTCGCCCTGGGTGCCGGTGCACATCAGGGCACAACCGTTGCGCTGGGTGCCGCCGAGCTTGGAGGCGTCTTCCAGGAAACGCGGGACGCCCTTCATGAGGCCGAGCGCCTCGGGGGGCCCCGCGGGCGCGCGCCCCCCCCCCGCGGCGCGGGGCCCCGAGGGGCGCGCCCCCCGGGGGGGGGGGG
>CAXTQM010000214.1:2454-5127 GCA_964246205.1 uncultured Beijerinckiaceae bacterium
GAAGACGCCTCCAAGCTCGGCGGCATCGCGCAGCGCACGTCCGGCGAGGGCCACCTTGCGGCGCGCCGCCTTGGCGGCCTGGGCCACCGAAGCCATGCGCGCGACGTTGGAGCCGAAGCTGCAGACGAACACAATGCCCCTGGTCTCGCGCATGACGGTCTCCAGCGCCCGCCTCACGGAGGCTTCGGAGGACTGGGGAGCCTCGCGGTCCGCGTTGGTCGAGTCGCACAGCATCAGGTCGACACCCTGGCGCCCCAGGCCCTTGAAGGCGCCGAGGTCGGTCCGCGAACCGATGCCCGGGTTGTCGTCGATCTTCCAGTCGTTGGTTTGGAGGATCCGGTGGTCGCGCGTCTCGAAGCCGAAGGCGACGCAATCGGGTGTCGAGTGCGCGACACGGATCGTACGGATGCGGAACGGTCCGACGTTCAGTGTCGTCCCCGGCTCGAAGGTCTTGATCTTGACGTCCCCGCGCAGGCCCTTGTCCTGGAACTTGCCGGTCAGCATGCGGGCGGCGAACGGGGGCGCGAAGATCGGGCATTTCGCGAAGGCCGGCCAGTAGCGGGTGATCGCCCCGACATGATCCTCGTGGTAGTGTGAAACGAGCAGCCCCTTCAGCTTGCCGCCAAGCGCGGTCAGGAACCGCGGGTCGGGCATCACGGCCTCCACTCCGACGGTATCGCGCGGAGCGAAGGTCGTGCCGGCATCTACAAGCACCCAGCCGCCCTGCGCTCCGTAAAGCGTCAGGTTCATGCCGATATCGGCAACGCCGCCGAGCGTGCAGACGACGATCGTCCCGGGCCTCGGCTCGGGAAGCCCGGCGAGCGCGCTTTCCGCGCCATGCATAGTGGTCAAATCATATCCTTGCGATCGCTTCCGCGCAGTCTGACGATTGGTGGAGAATGCGCCCGCCCGCGCTGCCGACACGGTTGAACGATAGGCGATTTCGACAAGATCCGAGCGTGAACATGGATCTTAGAGGCGGCTTTCCCCTGCCATCTGCAAATAGGGAATTTGGGCGAAGCCGACAAGCGGCCGGTATCAGGAGCGGCGACGTCAATGCCGCACGTCGGAGGGCGCGAGACGGCGGAAGCTCCAGCGGATCTCAGGCCTGGCGCCGGCTTCGGCCGGCACCTTGATCTGCACCGTCGGCCGCGGGCCGCCGGGCGCGGCGAACAGGATCGAGGGCTCGACGAAGGCCTCGGCGTCACTCTCGAAAAGCCAGCTCTCTCCGTCGGGCGCGTCGAGGCGCACCGCGGCGCCGTCGGGTGTCGCCCGCGCCTTGAAGCTCGGGTGCAGGTGGAAGCGCAAGGCATAGGGCGGTCGGCGCGTCTCGGGCGATGCGACCAGCCGGTCGTGGCCGTCGAGCCGGTCGCCGCCGGCGGCGAGCGTCAGCGCGCGATAGTGGACGAGGCCGAAGCGCGGCTCGTAGCCGTCGTGAGACAGCGACAGGGCGACCGCACCGTCACGCTCCTCGCGCCCGACCGTCACGGTCGTCGGGCCGGCCAGGATCTGCTCGCCGAGCCAGCGGCTGAGTGCGCCGCCGGCGGCGAAGCGGCACGACGAAGTGTCGTCGAGCACCAGCGTCGAATGCGCCGCGGTGGAGCGCGCCGCCTCGCGTGCGCCGGCACGGCCGCCTTCCGGCGTGCCGCAGTTGATCACCAGCTTGCGGATGCCCGACGACAGCTCGAACGACAGGCAGCCGGCGTGCGCCTCGGTGGAGAACGCGCGCGGCGGCGCCGTGCCGGCGTCGACGACCAGGATGGCGCCGCCGACTTCCACCCGCTGGTAGCCGGCGTAGGGCGCGTTGCCGAGCGGCCGGGCGCGGGCGTCGTCGTAGGCGAGGATGGTGGCGACGAGTTCGGGCGCGGTCTGACCCATGCCGTTGAACAAAGCGAGCGAGCCGTCGCCGTGGCGGAACAGCCGCAGCATCGGCATCATCTGGTCGATCGCATTGAGCAGCGGCTGCGGCGCCGGCACGCTGCGCGCGGCATAGGCCTGACGCAACGGCAGCAGGTCGAGTAGCACGTCGATGAGCACCTGCGGGTTGCGGCCGACGGGGCCGCCGTCGGGCAGGATCTGCGCGGCGATCTCGGCTGCGAGCGTCTCCGTGGCACGCCTCTGCGGTGCCGCGGCGCCGTCCACGCAGAGCCCGTATTCGGCGAGCGTGAGGGCGACGAGCAGCCGGTCATCGCCTGTCAGATCCGCGCCGAGCCGACGCTCGAGGAAACCGCGATGCGTCTCCAGCGAGGCCGTGAAACGGGCGTAGAAGCCGCCGTCGGCGCCGGCCAAGATCACCGGTGACTGCGACAGCCAGGCGAGCATGCGGCGGGCCGCCACGCGCGGCTCCCAGGCGAGCGCCGCCGAAGGCCTGGCGTGAGCGTCGAGGAAGTCGCCCACCAGTCCGCGCGCGCGCGAGCGGATGGCGACGTCGTCGGTGGCGCGCAGGTGACGCAGCCAGCCGAAGCCGGCGAGCTGGCGCGCCCAGGTCTCCGAGCCCGGCTCCAGCGCGAAGGGCGAGCGGCCCATGGCGTTCACGATCTTGCCTCCGAAGGCGAAGTAGCCGGCGCCGATGTCGGCCGCCACGGTGGGATCGGCGGTGCGGATATCCTGCGGCGCGATCAGCAGCCGGTCTGGCGGGCGCGTACGCACGCGCCGCAAGGCGCGCGCCGGCGC
>CAXTQM010000215.1:0-5114 GCA_964246205.1 uncultured Beijerinckiaceae bacterium
AGCCCGCCCATCGCGCTGTCGCCGAGCACGATGTCGCCGCCGTGGCCGCGCGCGATGTCGCGGGCGATGGAGAGGCCGAGACCGGTGCCGCCGGCGTCCTGGTTGCGGGCCGCGTCGAGGCGCACGAAGGGGCGGAACACGTCGTCCCGGTTTTCCGCCGGGATGCCTGGGCCGTCGTCGTCGACGTGGATGGTCAGGAAGCGTCCCTCGCGCGCGCTCTCGACCGCGACGCGGCTGCCGTGGCGCTGGGCGTTGGCGATGAGGTTGCCCAGGCAGCGGCGGAAGGCGTCGGGGCGCACGCGCACCGCCGGCTCGCCGGTGAACTCGAGCGCGAGGTCGCCGCCGCCGCGGTCGGCGTCGGCCTTCAAATCCTCGAGGAATTCGCGCATGTCGACCACCACGGCCGGCTCGCCGGCATCGCCGCGGGCGAAGGCGAGGTACCCCTCCAGCATGCGCTGCATCTCCTCGACATCCTTCTTCATCTCCTCGCTGTCGTCGCTGCCCTCCATCAGCGCGAGCGAGAGCTTGAAGCGGGTGATCACGGTGCGCAGGTCGTGGCTGACGCCGTTGAGCATCGCCGTGCGCTGCTCGATGGCGCGCTCGATGCGCCGCTTCATGGCGATGAAGGCGTAGCCGGCCTGGCGCACCTCGCGCGCGCCGCGCGGCCGAAAGTCGAGGTCGCGGCCCTTGCCGAAGGCCTCCGCCGCGCGCGACAGCCGCAGAATCGGCCGGATCTGCGTGCGCAGGAAGGCCACGGCGACCACGATGAGCACGAACGACGTGCCGAGCATCCACACGATGAAGATGTAGGAATTGGAGGCGTAGGCGGCCGAGCGCACCGTTACCGCGCGCAGAATCGCGTGGGGGAGCTGGATGCGGATCTCGATGAGGTTGGAGCGGCCCACCGTATCGAGCCAGAACGGGCGGTGGATCTGCTTGCGGATCTCGTTGGAGAGCGCGCCGTCGACGATGGAGAAGAACGGCTTCGGCAGCGCCGGCGGCAGCGGCCCGGGCGGCAGGAACTCGACGTCGATCTTCATGTGATCGGCGGCGATGCGCGCTAACGTCTCGCTGTCGTTTGGGTCGGTCTGATAGAGGTCGATGATGGCGGCCAGGTCCTGCGTCACGACTGTGGAGAGCCGGTTGGTCACCAGCGCCCAGTGCCGCTCCAGGAAAATGAAGGTGATGACGCTCTGCAGGATCACCATCGGCAGGATCACGATGAGGATCGAGCGAGCGTAGAGGCCCTTGGGCGTAAGTCCGCCGAGGCGGCGCCCTAGCTCGCGCCAAGCGACGCGCGGCGGATCGCGGAAGCGGGGATGGGCGAGGCTCATGACGGCAAGACTAGCCGAGATGACGCCGGCCCGCACCCTCGCCGCAGAGGGTTGTCTTTGCCCGGCCGAGCCCTCGGCCGCCAGTTGGCGCCGGCGCTCGTCGGCGCTATGGTCCGGTCATGGCTCTGCTCGCGCGCCTTCGATTCATCGCCGTGTTGGCGCTCGCCTTGGCCGTGTCGCCGGCCGCGGCGCAGGGCTGGTTCGGGAATTTTTTCGGCGGCGGCCCGATGCCGCGCCGGGGTGCGCCGGCCTTCCCTGGCTTTCCTGGGTTCGGTGGTGGTGGCGGAGGCGGTTATGGACCTCAGGGCGGCGGCTCCTGGGGGAGCGGCGGTCCGGCCGGCGACTACTACCGCCCGCCGCCGCGCCGGCATGTGGTGAAGCGCAAGCCCGCGGCCCCGAGCGAGGACGTCGCGAAGGAGGCGCCGAAGGCGCCGGTCAAGAATGCGACCCTGTTCGTCGACGTTTTCGGCGACAGCCTCGGGCAGATGCTGGCCGACGGGCTCGACGATGCGCTCGCAGATCGCCCCGACGTCGGCGTGGAGCACAGGGCCAAGGGCTCCACCGGTCTCGTCGCGTCGGATTTTTACGACTGGCCCAAGGCCGTCGTCGACCTGCTCGCCGGTCGCGACGGCAAGGACGATGCGATGCCCGGCGCTGTCAAGGACGCCAAGGCCGACGCCGGCAAGGATCCTGCGCTCAAGGAGCACGCCAAGCCGCCGAAGATCGACGTCGCCGTCATGATGATCGGCTCCAACGACAAGCAGCCGATCCGTGAAGGCGGCAAGACGCTGGCCTTCGGCACGCCGGACTGGATCGCCGCCTACACCCGGCGGGTCACGGCGATCGACGACGCGTTTCGCGCGCACGGCATCCCGCTGATCTGGGTCGGCGTCCCCATCACCAAGGACGACGGTTTCGCCGACGCCATGGCGAGCCTCAACGACATCACCCGCGAGGCCGCCGCCAAGACCGGCGCCGTCTACGTCGATACGTGGGAGGCCTTCTCCGACGACAACGGCGACTTCTCCTCCTACGGCCCCGACGTCAACGGCCAGACCGTGCGGCTCCGCGCCTCCGACGGCATTCACTTTACGAAAGCCGGCGCGCGCAAGCTGGCGCATTTCGTCGTTGCTCACGTGTTGCGCGCGCTCGACGGCAAGACGCCGGTGCCCGAGCTGCCGGTCGCCGACGCGCCCGACAGCTCGAGCAAGCCAGTGGCCGCGGCCAAACCCGACGCCGGGCCGATCCGCAATCTCAACGAGACGCCCGACAGCAAGGACGGCACGCTGGCCGCCCTGCCTTCCGCGCCCGATCCGGCGAAGCGTGACGCGCTGGTCGCCACCACCCTTGTGCGCGGCGAGGCGGTGCCGATCCCCGTCGGTCGCGCCGACGATGCCCGCTGGCCGCCGCAGGGTACGCCGGAACCCTGAGCGAGCCGCGCCTCAAGCTCACGAAAAGAAACCCGTGACTGAAAGCCTCTTTTTCGAGCACGCGGCCTGTGCCGCGCCGCACATGGCCGCCGCCGAGGCCGGCCGCGCCATCCTCGCCGAGGGCGGCAACGCCATCGAGGCGATGCTGGGCATGGCCGCAACCATCGCCGTGGTCTACCCGCACATGAACGCCCTCGGAGGTGACGGCCTCTGGCTGATCCACGAGCCGCGCGGGCGCATCAGGTATATCGAGGCCTGCGGCCCGGCCGGCGCGCGGGCGACGCGCGAGCACTATCGGCAGAAGGGCTACGACGCGATCCCGCCGCGCGGGCCCGACGCCGCCGTCACCATCCCCGGCACCGTCGGCGGCTGGCAGCTCGCCCTGGAGCACGCCCGGCAGGGCGGCGGGCGCATGCCTTTGACGGACCTGCTGCACGACGCCATCCGCCACGCCCGCGAAGGCTACGCGCAATCGCCGTCCGAGGCGCGCACGCGGCCCTTCTTGTTCGACGCGCTGAAGCTGGCGCCGGGCTTCGCCAAAGCCTACCTTGTCGACGACGCGATCCCGACGGCCGGCACGCCGCGCAAGGCGCCTGCCCTGGCCGCGACGCTGGACCAGCTCGCCCGCGCCGGCCTGGACGACTTCTACCGCGGCGACATCGCGCGCGAGCTTGCCGCAGACATGGAGCGCATCGGCGCGATGGGCACGCGCGAGGACCTCGCCGACTATCGCGCGGTGTGGCGCGAGCCGCTGTCGCTCGCCTGCGAGGGCCACACGCTCTACAACGCGCCGCCGCCGACCCAGGGGCTCGCGGCGCTGCTGGTGCTAGGCATCTTCGACCGGCTCGGGCCGGCGCGACCGGAGAGCTTCGCGCACATCCACGGGCTGATCGAGGCGAGCAAGCGGGCGCTGGCGATCCGCGACCGCCACGTCACCGACTACGACCGCATGGCGGTGCCGGCGGAGGCGTTCCTGACGGCGCAGGCGCTGCAGCGCGAGGCGGCGATGATCAGTCCGGCGCGCGCCGCCACCCCGCCGATCCAGCCGGCGCACGGCGATACCGTGTGGATGGGCGCAATCGACGCCTCGGGGCTCGCCGTGTCGTTCATCCAGTCGGTGTTCTGGGAATACGGCTCGGGCTGCGTGTCGCCCGCGACCGGCGTGCTGCTGCAGAACCGCGGCGCCTCGTTCTCGCTCGATCCGGCGGCGCTGAACCCACTGGAGCCGGGCCGGCGCCCGATCCACACGCTGAACCCGCCGTTGGCCGTGTTCGCCGACGGCCGCATCGTCGCCTACGGCTCGATGGGCGGCGACGGCCAGCCGCAATTCCAGGCGCAGGTCTTCACCCGCATGCTGATGGGCGAGGGCGTCGCCGCCGCGCTCGACCGTCCGCGCTTCCTCTACGGCAAGACCTGGGGCACGCCCGATCCCGGCCTCAAGTTGGAGCCGCGCTTCGACGACTCGCTGCTGGCCGCACTGCGACGCGCCGGGCACGAGCCGGAGCTGGCGGCGCTGCCCTATTCAGACGGTTTCGGCCACGCCGGCATGCTGGTGCGCCGCAAGGACGGGCGCATCGAGGCCGGGCACGATCCGCGAAGCGACGGCGGCGCGGCGGGTGTGTGAAATGATTTCACAGACGAATGCGTTGGGATGTTGCGCGAATGCTACTCTGAGGCTCTCTCAGAGCGTGTAGGCTTTACCATCCACGGGACGACAGTCATGGCTCTCACTACGCAGGATCGCATTCTGATCGAATCTCGGATCACGAACGACGGTCCAAGCACTGGTGTAGCCTATCTTCTCTGGTTTTTCCTTGCTTTGGTTTCCGCTCACAGGTTTTATCTGGGCCGTCCCGGCACAGCTGTTTTGCAGATCCTCTCGTACTTCGTACTTATCGGCTTTCTCTGGGTTTTGATCGATGGCTTTCTGATACCCGGCATGGTCCGAGAAAAGAAGCAAGCCATGCGCGACCGGATGACATTGGAAGCGCTCAGCCACTCGCATGAAAACGCAATTTCTTACAATCACGATCAAGTTCGAGAAACGCTTACCGCTCCTTCACAGGCGACACTGCCTGTGCCGCGCACTGAATAAATCTTTCTATTGGGTTATTTCAGCGGAGATGAGTGAGTGACCAAGCTATCGCGCGTCACCGCAGCGGCGGCGTGATGCCGAAGGCGGCGGCGAGGAACAGCGCGGCATGGGTCAGCGCGCCCTCGTCGATGCCGTGGGCGACGCCGGCCGACATGTGCCACTGGCACGGCACGCCGGCCGCGGCGAGACCTTCCGCCGACATGAAGAGCGCGTCGAGCGGGATCACGTCGTCCTCGCTGCCGTGGGTCAGCAGCA
>CAXTQM010000216.1:0-5071 GCA_964246205.1 uncultured Beijerinckiaceae bacterium
GGCTGAGGCAGGCCCCCACCAGGCCGATGGCGGCCCGGCCGACCGCCTCAGCCTGCGTCGGCGACAGCTCCGGGGCCGCGTCGACGAGAGAGGTCAGCAGGGCGCCGAGCAGAGTCGCCTTAGGGCTGCCGGCGGGCAGCACCAGCCCATGCACTCGCGCGGATCCGGCCGTCGCGCCGTCGAACAGGTCCCGGGGCATGATGAAGCCAATGAAGCGGCCGCGGGACAGCCGCAGGCGGAAGGAGCCGCGCATGTCCATGACGAAGCAGTCGCCGGCCTTCGCCCGGCAGGCTCGGCCGCCGACCTGTCCGACGATGCCGCCCTCGACGAACACGTCGAGGATGACCTGCTCGCCGCCCGTGCGCTCGATGGTGCGCTTGTCGCGCACCACCCTGTGATCTGTGTAGCGCGTGTCGGCAAGGAGCGCGGGACCCAGCTCGTAGAAATCGGTGCCCGCTGCGAAGTCCGCGACCTCGCGGGGTGCGAAAGCGACATCGACGGAGGCGGCGAAGGCGTCGCGCCACGCTTCGATGCGTTCCGCCGGGTCGGGGTGGGTGGACGCGTCGAACCGCAGATGAAGGGGACCGTCCGCCAACGCTGCCGATGCCTTCTTTCGAGACCAAGCGCTCCGACGCGCTCGCAACGGCGGCATCAAAGGTCTGCTTGCGGGTCAGCGCAACAAGCTTGTGAAGGGCTTGAGCTGGCGCTGAGCTGCCGGGCCACTAATTAATTCTTGAGCAGCCTTCGGGCTGGTCGCGGGAAGCCATCTGCCTTGCTTATGTCCTATTAAAAGAATCGAGCGTCTCGCCGCCACCATCCTTCATTTCGCAGTGCCTCGTTCTGGAATGATCCAGTCGTAGCTAGGCTCTTCACCGCGTCAGCGAGCGGCGTTGCGAGCGGAGGAGAAACACGTGCATCAAAAACCCCTGGCTCGTAGGAGCTAGCACGCTGCACAAGCAACGTGTCCCAGTCGACGGCTCCGAACATCGACCAAACCGTCACCGCGCCGACGGCGGCACCTTCATTACGAAGTTGGAGCGCCGCATTCCAGGTCTCGGCAAGCCATCGCAACTGCTCGTCCGCACTTCCACCCAGGTGTGTTTCTGTCACCGCGATCGGACGTCCGTACCGTTGCCAGACTTCCCTCAGCCGGTGTTCGATGCCGACCATCTCCGCACAGGCTGCGATGCGAACTGCCTCTACATCGGCGTAGGCTGCTCGTCCGTTGCCACCGTGTGTGGCGGGCGAGTAACGGGCAAGACGTTCATCCAGGAAGCGATCACTGGTTACGTAGTAATTGATGCCGATAAGGTCGGGTCTCCCTTCGCCCTCTTCAAGTAAGGCAAGATCATCGTCTAGGACGCCGTGACCGACGAGGCGCGCTCGCCAGGGATGACTGCGGTCGATGCGACCATGCAGCAAGTCAAGACTTAGCCAACGTCGTTCGTTTTCGTAGGCGACTTGAGCGGCAAGGTGCGGCGTGCCGAAGATCTTTCCAACGTCTTCCGTCTGAACAAGGCGAGCGTCGGGACGAAGCCGACGTATAGCGCGCATCGCTAACAAGACCGCCTTGCACTGATTGACCAGCATGCGCAGGAAGGCCGTCTCGTTGCGTAGATGCGGGTACCAGTGCCCGTAGAGACCGCTGAAGCGTGCGGTGGTCAGCGGTTCGTTGATCGGCGTGTAGTGCTTAACGAAAGGCGTCCGCTCAGCAACTCGCGCCGCATGGGCTGCCAAAAGGGCCGGCATGGCGGGATCAAGCAGGTTCGTCGCTCGTGGCCCGCTGCCGTGGTGCATGAGACCAACAATCGGCGTTATGCCGAGCGCCTGCAGCTTGGCGAAACGCGTATCGTGCCAAGACCAGTCGCATGCGTCCCTTCCAGATGGTGAGATCGTCTCCCAGAGTGCGGGGTAGCGCAACCTGCGGATGCCGAGCGCTGCGATGAGATCGAGATCTCCATGACGCTCACGATGGCCGGTTTCGGCCACTTGGTCGCGGTAAGTGTCGCGCAGCCGAGCTACCGTACACTCGATACCACCCCAAAGCTGCAATGCGGCGCACGCAGATCTTGTACGCGGCGCCGGCGCGCAGCCTGGCCAATCCATCTCACGTTCGACTTGGCCGACGCTTCCAAACTCTCGTCGTCGTTCTAAGGTAAGCGCCCCCGGATCGGAAGTGCGACTCGATAAGTTGAGCATGCAATTTGCCATGGATGACGCCGGTTTGGTCAACGACGTACTGAAACCTCTGAACGACTGTTCTCGATGCCCTGCGTGGCGCTGTTCACCGCGGAGAGGATCGAGAGGTTGGGGGTCTCGGCTCCGCTTCTTGAGGCGGAGCCTTCTGTTCGCCTCTATGCTCCAATACGCGAGGCCCAAAGTCGATCCACCAGCTCCCAGCCCTTCATGCCTGGCTCTTCCTCGGCGCCGGCTCGGCCGGCAACGCCGGACGCGAACTTGGGGACAGACGGATGATCGATCGACGCGGAACGCAGGCGAGCGCTGGACCGGCCGCCATCGTCGCCGATCTGCGTCAGTTGCTCTGGCAATCCGCGATGCGGTTTAACCGCCGTCCGGGTTTCGCAGCGCACTCGACCCCGGCGTCACAAATCGAGCTTCTGGCCGTGCCAAACTCGGTAGATGAGAGACAATCCTTGCATCAGCGTCTGCCAGTTCGATGGCAAAACAGGTTGGTGTTTAGGTTGCGGCCGGACGCTGCCCGAAATCCGTACCTGGGCGAAGTCGACGCCGTTTCGGCGAACAGCGCTTAAGCGAGAACTTCTAAGGCGATTGAAGCACCTTCAAGTGCAGGGCAAGCTGGCGCCTCGCCCATAGGCTCATCGTCGAGGAGGTGAGCTCGCGCGGGTACCCCACCACACCCGACGGCCGCTATTTCGTGGTGCGCGGCCGGCTCTGGCGCAAGTCGAACCCGTCGCTTGAGCCGGAGCGCCGCGAGGTGCTCGTGCGCGAGCTGATGGCTGCTCGCCGCGCTGTGCGCGGCGCCCGCGGAGATCCTGAGAGGCTCGCGCAAGCCCGCGCCGCGGTCGATGGCGCCAAGGTGGCGCTCGGTGAGCGTGGCGCGCCCTGGTGGACCGATGACGCCCCCGACTTCAATCGCAAGATGGCTCGCTCAACGCCCTACGCGGCCTGGTTCGGCGAGGTCTCCGGCGGCGACTAGATCCCGGCTTGCCGAGGCAGGTCGCACCGTTACCTAGCCGTGAACGTAGGCGTATAGAGCGAAGCCGATGATCGCGAGACAAGCCAAACAACCAAGCACAAAGCCGCGCATCGACGCATGGTCGTTCGTCACCACAGCGTAAGCGTATCTCGTTGCAGACCGGCTCTGAAAATCTCGACCGACTTGGACAGGCGGCTTCATGGCAGCACCTCTGGGTCGGGAAAAGGCAGCACAGTACCTTTAACGATCTCTTGAGGGCGTCGGCAGAGGCAAGGCCGAGTCCTCCGGCGATCGCGCCTGTAGGAAGCGCTTTATAGGCGCAGCCAAGCTAGGGGAAGGACGACGGCAGTGGATGACTTCCTGATCTATGGCGCCACCGGCTACACGGGCCGGCTGATTGCCGAGCATGCCGTGGAACGAGGTCTCCGTCCCGTGCTGGCCGGTCGCCGCGAGCATGCGGTTCGCGGCCTGGCTGAACAGCTGGGTCTCAGCCACCGCGTTTTCGGGCTCGAAGACCGCAAGGCCCTGGCGGAAGGACTGGACGGCATGGCCGCCGTCCTGCACGCGGCCGGGCCGTTCTCGGCCACATCGGCGCCAATGGCCGAGGCTTGCATCGCGGCCCGTGTCAACTATTGCGACATCACCGGCGAAATAGACGTGTTCGAGGCTCTTGCCGCACGGGATGCGCTCGCCAAAGCCGCCGGCATCGTGCTCATGCCCGGCGTCGGCTTCGACGTCGTGCCTAGCGATTGCCTTGCCGCGCACGTCGCCGCGAGATTGCCAAACGCCACACGGCTCCGGCTTTCCATCGGCGGACTCACGCGCGCCAGCCGCGGCACGGCGAAGACAATGGTCGAGGCGGTCGCGCAGGGCACGCGCGTGCGCTCAGCCGGCCGCATCGTGGTGGCGAAAGGCACGCCTACGGGCAAGACGGACTTTGGTGCCGGTTCGCGTCCGACCGTGGGTGTCAGCTGGGGCGACGTTTCCACGGCATGGCACTCCACGCGTATCCCGAACGTCGAGGTGTTCTTCGAGGCAGACCGCAACATGCGGAGGGCAGCGGCGATGCCGGCGATTATCAAGCGCGCGCTCGGCACGGGCATGGTGCAGCGCTTCCTCAAGGCGCAGATCGACAGTCGACTGCCACCAGGGCCAACGGCCGAGCACCGAGCGCAAGGACGCGCTGTCGTTGTCGCCGAGGCCTGGGATGCGACCGCGGCGAAGGTCTCGAGCAGACTTGTCACGCCCGAGCCCTATGCCCTGACGTCGACGACCGCCGTCGAGATCGCGCGCCGCATCTCCGCGGGCAACATGATTGCCGGCTTTCAAACGCCTTCGGCGGCCTTCGGCGCCGACTTCATCACAAGCTTCGAGGGCATCACCAGATCGGATTGGTGACAGACGGACGAGCAGTCGGCGCTTGCATCGTCCCGCGTGAAGAGCGTGTGTCCAATCAGCGGATCGGTCGAGGGCACCGATCAGCAACTAGGTTCCAGCCGCTCGCAGCGACTGTGAACCTTCATCCAGTGGGGCCCGCGCTTGGGCTGCCCGCTGGAGATCTCCGATGAAGCTTACCGACACTCAGTCGATCGTCCTTTCCGCCGCCGCAGCACGAGCGGACGGCGCAATCCTGCCGCTGCCCTCGCACCTTCGCGGAGGCGCCGTCGCCAAGGTCTGCGAAGCCTTGAAGGCAAAAGGCCTCGCCGTGGCGATCGGCGGAGACGAACGAAAGAAGCTGATCATCAGCGATGGCGGCCGACAGGCGCTCGGGCTCCCGATCGGATTGCCGCCAGTCGCGGAACCGCCATCGATCACAGCGCCAGGCGAGGGCCGCAAGCCCCGCACCGATACCAAGCAAGCGCAACTCATAGCGATGCTCGGGAAACCGGAAGG
>CAXTQM010000217.1:0-5060 GCA_964246205.1 uncultured Beijerinckiaceae bacterium
TCGCGCTGTAGACGTCCGGCGCGACAAGTCGATCAAGCTTGACGGTGGAACGATGGGTCCAAGCCTCCGTTTCCGCACCGCCATTTGAGGACGCAAGCCTTGACCACAGCCCAGCCGAAGAGCCGCGTCCGCGAAGGCCGGCCGTATCCTCTCGGTGCGACCTGGGACGGTCGCGGCGTCAACTTCGCCCTGTTTTCCGCCCATGCCACCAAGGTGGAACTCTGCCTCTTCAACCACTTCAGCGAGAAGGAGGTCGAGCGCATCGAGCTGCCGGAGTTCACCGACGAAATCTGGCACGGCTACCTTCCCGACGCGCGGCCCGGTACAATCTACGGCTATCGAGTCTACGGCCCCTACGATCCCGCCGGAGGGCATCGCTTCAACCCCAACAAACTGGTGCTCGACCCATACGCCAAGGCGCTCGAGGGCAAGCTGACCTGGAACCCGGCGGTGTTCGGCTATCAGATGGAGACCGGGGACGACACCACCTTCGACACGCGCGACAGCGCCAAATTCATGATGAAGGCGCGGGTCATCGACCCTGCCTTCACTTGGGGCGACCACAAACCACTACGCACGCCGTTTGACCAGTCGTTGATCTACGAGATGCATGTGCGCGGCTTCACCAAGCGCCACCCTAAGGTGCCGGACCTGCTCAAGGGCACATTCCGTGGTCTGATCCACCCCGACGTCATCGAGCACATCAAGGCGATCGGCGTCACCGCCGTCGAGCTGATGCCCATCCACGTCTTCATCAACGACGACCATCTGCTGAACAAGGGCCTGACGAATTACTGGGGCTATAATTCGCTCGGCTTCTTTGCGCCGGATCGCCGCTTCGCCAGCGTCTACGACTTTGCCTTCTCCGAGTTCAAGGAGATGGTCAACCATCTCCACGGCAACGAGCTCGAGGTGATCCTCGACGTGGTCTACAACCATACTGCGGAAGGCAATCATCTCGGCCCGACCTTCTCCTTCAAGGGCATCGACAACTTCTCCTACTATCGCCTGCTCAAGGAGCAGCCGCGCTACTACATCAACGACACCGGCACAGGAAACACGCTGAACCTATCGCACCCGCGCGTGCTGCAGCTCGTCACGGACAGCCTGCGCTACTGGGTCGAGGACATGCATGTCGACGGCTTCCGCTTCGATCTCGGCACCATCCTCGCGCGCGAGGACCACGGCTTCGACGAGGGCGGTGGCTTCCTCGATTCCTGCCGGCAGGACCCGGTGCTGTCCCAGGTCAAGCTCATCGCCGAGCCCTGGGACTGCGGTCCCGGCGGCTATCAGGTCGGGCGCTTCCCGCCGGGCTGGGCGGAATGGAACGATCGGTACCGCGACAACGTCCGCGAATACTGGATCGGCGGCAAGCACGAGCTGCCCAACCTCGCCACGCGCCTCACCGCGTCGGCCGAGCTGTTCAACCAGCGCGGCCGCAAGGCCTGGGCTTCCGTCAATTTCGTGACCGCGCACGACGGCTTCACCCTGCGCGACCTCGTCAGCTACAACAACAAGCACAACATGGCCAACGGCGAGGGCGATCGCGACGGCCACTCGCACAACAGATCCTGGAACTGCGGCGTCGAGGGTGAGACCACCGATCCGCAAGTCGTTGCCCTGCGCGAGCGACAGATGCGCAACATCCTGACGACGTTGTTCGTCTCGCAGGGCCTGCCGATGCTGCTCGCCGGCGACGAGTTCGGCCGAACGCAAGGCGGCAACAACAATGCCTATTGCCAGGACAACGAGATCGGCTGGGTCGACTGGGCGATCTCCGACTCCGGGCAGAAGCTGCTCGATTTCACGAAGCGGCTGGCGCGCCTGCGCCACGATTATCCCATCCTGCGGCGCGAGCGCTTCCTCACAGGGCACTATAACGCCGAGCTCGACGTGAAGGACGTCACCTGGTTGCGGCCGGACGGCGCGGAGATGCGCAACGAGGATTGGTCGGACGGCAATGCCCTCAGCCTCGGCGTGTTGCTCGACGGCCGCGCTCAGCCCACCGGCATCAAGAAGCGCGGAAGCGACCGCACGCTCTACATCGGCTTCAACGCCTATCACGGCGGGGTCGGTTTCGAGTTGCCCGTCGTTACCGGAGGGTCGGTCTGGGAACGGCTTCTCGACACCAACCAGCCGCTGGCCGACGACGGCGAGATGTTCGCTTTCGAGCAGGTCTACGAGGTCACCGGTCGCTCGGTGGTGATGTTCGTGTTGCGCGCCCCGCCTTCGCGCAGCCCCGCCGTCCCGAACTGATCGCCAGCGGGATCGTCCTCCCGCCCCGCTTGGAGATCCGAGCCGCTGCCTGCCCCTACTCCGCGCTCGCCGATGTCGTATCCCCAGCCGAGGTTCTCACCCGCGTCTCCCGCGTCATCGTCGCCACCGCGAGCCCCAGCGCGTGGATGCTCTCGCGCAGGCCGGCGTCGCTCGCGGCATCGCCGAGCGGGCCGCCGGACACCTCCAGCGCGCGCTTCAGCGCGGCGTTCTCCGCCTCCAGCCGTTCGACGCGCTCTGTCGTGGCGCGATCGGCGGCGCGGTCCTTCTCCAGCTTGAGGCTGTTGCCGAGATAAAAGCCCTTCTGGCGCTCGCGCTCGGCTTCCAGCTCGCGGCGGGCAGAGGCGAGTTCGACCTCGAGCACCACGATCGTGTCCTGCGCAGCCTCGAGATCGGCGACGCGGGCGAGCAGCGCGGCGGCGCTGGTGCGGTGGCCCTCGCCCTCCTCCGCCAGGCGGGCGTGCTCGCGCGCCGCCGTCTCGGCCTCGCCGCGCAGCGATGCGACGCCGTCGTGGGCGGCGGCGAGATCCTTGCGCAACGCCGAACTCTCGACCTGGTGCTCGGCGACGGCGACACCGAGCAGCTCGATCTCGTGGCGCTGCGCCTCGTTCAGCTTGCGGAAGGCCTCGACCTCCTCGGCGAGCCGCACCGATTCGACCGTGGCGCGGCCGATGGTGGCGCGGTCGGCATCGCGGCCGCCGCGCACGCGGTCAAGCTCCTGCTCGACGCGCAGCTGCTCGACGGCGTGGCGGGCGCGCAGCTGGTCGCGCTCGGCCAGGATCTCCTGCATCGAGAGCGGCACTTGCAGCTGCAGGCGCTTGCGGCTGAGCCGCATCGCGCGGCTCCACAAGACGGGCAGGAACAGCAGCGCCAGCAGCGCCGTGACGATGCAGCCCAAAGCGAAGTAGATGGCCTGTTCGATCACGCCCGCGTCCCGCGCCGCCTCCCGGCTCTATGCCACGCGTCCCAGGCGCGGCAAAGCCGGCCGTCGACGATCAGAACGGGTTCCAGGTCTGCCTCGGCGTAAATTTCAGGTAGCCGACGTTGATGCCGAGCCGCGCGCCGAGACCTGTGCGGATGGGCACCAGCGTCATGTCCTGCGCCACCAGCGCGGTCATGCCGAGGCCGCCGACGAAATAGGCCGAGCCGTCGACACCGCCGAAGCGCTGGAAGATCGCCTCGCGGTCGGGCAGGTGGTAGACCAGCATCATGGTGCGGTCGCCGTCGCCGCCACCGTCAAAGCCGATCGAGGGTCCCTGCCAAAAAAGGCGCTGTGCGCCGGCATTGCGGGTGAAGAGCCGGCCCTCGCCGTAGCGCAGCCCGCCGACGAACGCGCCGCTGGCCTCCTCGCCGAGGATGTAGCCGTTCGGTCGGCCCCAGCGCTCGGTGGCGGCCTCCACCACCTGCGCCAGGCTTTTGGAGACCGTGCCGAAGAAGCGATGGCCGGAGAGCACCAGCTCGTCCGAGGAATAGGGTATCGGCCGCTCGTCGGTGGCATAGGCCAACGCGCTCCGCACCGGAGCGACGGCGGCGGCTGTGGCGCCGGCCAGCAGTTTCAGAACGTCACGGCGGGCATCGAGCCTCATCGCGCATCTCCTAGGCGCAGGCGAAGCTCGCCTCGGCGTGTCCGCGGCGCATCGCACCACGACGCTGACAAAAGCTGGTTAAGGGATGCTGAAGCTACTCGGCCGCCTGGGCCGGTCGGTCGCCCCAGGCGACGAACGGACCGTTGCGATACTGCCGCTCCGCCTTGCCGTAGAGCAGCGCCACACCGCGCTCGTCGACAACGGCGCCACCGGCGGCGCGCAGCACCGCGTCGCCCGCCGCCGTGTCCCACTCCATCGTGTCGCCGAAGCGCGGGTACACGTCGGCCTCGCCCTCGGCGAGGATGCAGAACTTGATCGAGGAGCCGGCGCAGCGGCGCTCGGCAATCGGCAACCGCGAAAGGAAATCCTCCGTGCGCGGGTCGCCGTGAGAGCGGCTCGCCAGCGCGGTAAGTCCGGCGAGCGGATTGGTGCGAACATGGATCTCGCGGCGCTCGGCCACCGGCGGCAACGCCGCCCCGGGCTCGACATGAAAGGTGTAGGCGTGCTCGCCGGCCATCCAGATGCGCCCGATCGCCGGAGCGTAAACCGCGCCAACGCGCGGCACGCCGTCCAGGATGAGGGCGATATTGATGGTGAACTCGCCGTTGCGGTGCAGGAACTCGCGGGTGCCGTCGACCGGGTCGACCAGGATGAAGGCGCGGCCGCAACAGGGTTTCTCGCCCCTGGACGCTGCCTCCTCCGCTACCACCGGGATGCGCGGCAGGCGCCGCGACAGTCCGGCGAGGATGATCGCCTCCGCGCGCTCGTCGGCATCGCAGACCATGCTGCAATCGGCCTTCTGCCGAGCATGATGGTCGCCAGCGTACACGTGCATCACGGCAACCGCTGCCTCGACGGTCAGCTCCGCAAAAATCTCGGCGACCTCGTCGCAGTCGAGTGTGTCCAGCACGCTCTTGGCGGACGCTCGCGCGCCCTCGGCCGACATCATGACGTCCACTCGACCCAACACCCACAAAGCCTGCGCCCGATTGGCGGAGGACGCAAGATGGGCACGCTCTCGCCGCAATCAATCCGCCGCGGCGTTTCGTCGGCGACACGGTGGTCAATCGTCGTGGGAGGATGATCCATGAACGATGACGACCTTGCCCTTCGATCTCCCGCGCTCGTGATCGGCGCGTCCGGCGGCCTCGGCGCGGCGCTGGGCGACGACCTCGACGCCTCCGACGATCCGCGGGCACC
>CAXTQM010000218.1:0-5054 GCA_964246205.1 uncultured Beijerinckiaceae bacterium
CGGCTGGCACGAGCGGTTGGTGGGGCTCGGCGACAACGAGGCGCTGGCCTTCGGCGCCACCGGCGAACCTGTGATGGTGGCCGGCCCCGCAGCTCCGCCCGGCGCAATCCTAGAGGTTGGTCACGCCGCTCTCGCCGTTATGTCCGCGCTCGCCGCGTGGATCGCGCGCGACGGTGGCGCCCTGCTGGTCCTCGACTACGGCCATGCCGCGAGCGGCCTCGGCGAGACCCTGCAGGCGATTCGCAGCCACGCCTACGCCGACGTACTCGCCGAGCCGGGCGAGGCCGACCTCACCGCCCACGTCGACTTCGCCGCGCTCGGACGCTGCGCCGAAGCAGCCGGCGCCCGCGCGTTTGGTCCGGTCGAGCAGGGCATTCTGCTGACCCGCCTCGGCATCTTTGCTCGCGCCGCGGCGTTGAAGGCCCGCGCCACGCAGGCCCAAGCAGCCGCAGTCGATGCCGCGCTGGCCCGCTTCACGCAAGGGAGCATGGCCATACTCTTCAAGGCGCTGGCCGTGATGCCGCCTGGCGCGCCGGCGCCGCCCGGCTTCGAGGAGCCCGCATGACCCATGACTCCTTGCCGGCGATCACCGGGCCCGCTCTCGACGCGTTCCGCCACGCCTTCTTCACGCGGAACGGAGGCATTTCCACCGGCGTCTACGCCAGTCTGAACGGCGGCACAGGCTCGCGGGACATGCCGGGTGCCGTGGCCGAGAACCGCCGGCGGATGGCCGCCTACCTGCGTGCCGAGACGCTGCTGGTGCCCTACCAGACACATTCGGCGACATGCCTCGCTGTGGCCAAACCGTGGGTGGAACGCCCACGCGCCGACGCGCTCGCCACCGCCATTCCCGGCCTGGCGATCGGCGTCACCGGTGCGGATTGCGGCATGGTTCTCTTCGCCGACGCTTCGGCCGGTGTCGTCGGCGCAGCGCACGCCGGTTGGCAGGGCGCATTCGGCGGCGTGCTGGAGGCGACGCTGGATACAATGGAGGAGCTAGGAGCACGCCGTGCCGCAATCGTCGCCGTGCTCGGCCCGACCATCGGCCCAGCAAGCTACGAGGTCGGCCCGGAGTTTTCCGCCCGCTTCCTCGAGCGCGACACCGGCTACGCCGCCTTTTTCGTGCCATCGGCACGCGGCGGCCGCAGCCTGTTCGATCTGCCGGGCTTCATCGGCCACCGCCTGCGCGACGCTGGGATCGGCCGCTTCGAGGACCTCGCCCTCGACACCTACGCCGACGAGGCTCGCTTCTTCTCCTACCGCCGCGCCACTCACCGCAGCGATCCGGATTACGGCCGCCTGATCTCGGCTATTGCGGCAAATTAGCGCGACGGGCGTAGGGTCGCCGTTTCCATTCCGTTGAAACGGCTTCGAGGGGTTCGCCATGCACCGTATAGCCGCCGCCACCGCGCTTGTCATAGCCGCGAGCTACGCGCCCGCCTCGGCCGAGCCGTTCCGGTCGCCGCTCGTGCTGGTCTCCGGCGGCTGCGGCCTCGCCTTTCACCGCAACTTCTAAGGCGCCTGCGTGCCGAACGGCGGCTACTACGGCGGCTTCGGCCCGGTGGTTCGTCGCTTGCCGCCGCCGTGTCCGCGCTTCTACCATCGCGACCCCGATCCGGCCCGTCCGCTCTGCTATCCGAACCGTTGAGCATTGAGCGGCGGCGGGCGCTGCGATGAGTGTCGGCTTACGCCGACCTCATCGCCCGATCTCCGTCGCGCGGCTGAAGGCGCCCTTGATGACCGCCGGCGACGGCGGCGGCAGCAAAGCGCTTCTCGGCGCGCCGGGTTCGACCGGCTTGGCGAAGCCAGTCGGCGCGCCCGCCTTCAGAAAATGCGGTAGCCGAAACCATGCGACGTGGCGCTCGCGATGAGCGAAGCTCCCTGCGGCAACAGACCTTTGCCGGTCATGGTGGCGCTATAGCCGCCGCCTCGCATGAGGTAGACGGACATGTTCTCGACCGGAAAACGGATGCCGGCGAAGAGCTTGGAGAAGCCGTTGACCCCGGCGCGAGCCAAGGTCGGCGAGCGCTTGTGTAAGGTAAAGATAGAGCGACGAGTCGAAGTACGACCCGAGCTTCTGCTCAGCCTGAAATCGCCGCAGCTTGACAAAGCGCGGCGTGATCAGATCGTGGACCTGCTCGTGGAAAAGCGGCGACGGTCCGGGTCGTGGGCGCACCCAGGGTGGCGAGCTCGATATCGGCCCGCGAACTCGCGGCACCGCCGCCAGCGGCAAGGCTCGCCGTCAGCACCGTCCGGGGCTGCTGGCGCAGGCCGGCAAACCGCGGCTCGGCCGCTGTCACCGGAAATCTGTTCGCCTCGGCGTGACCCCTGAAGACGATGGCCAGCACAGTGGGGAGGCCGAAGATTGCGATCGATCGCGTGAGATGGTCGGCTGCGATGTGGATGTCCTTCACGGTGCAGGCGTCGCGGGTCTTGCGAGCAAAGGCGAACAGCGCGTCGAGCCCTGAGAACACGGCGAAGCCGACCGGGAACACGCCCGTTTCGGCGATCGCGATGTCGACCAGCTCCCCGATGACGAAGACGAAGCCCAGGAGCCAAGTCGACAGCTCGCCGGCGGCGATCGCCAGGTTCTCTGGCGTCACCAACCCGGCCAAATCGGTGCGTCCCTGCGGCGGCAGGTTTTTCGCCGTGCGGCGACAACCGAGCCAACGCGGTTGGCAAATGCTTCGACGCGCTGGTCGGGCATGAAAAGCTCGTCGTGAAACAACGAGCGAAGCCTATTACGTCGGTGCGACGGCTGGAAGACGCATGATCGACGGACCGACGATCAGGAAAGGTCCGAGGCGTGAGCCTTCAGGTCGGCCAGCGTGCAATGGGCCAACGCACCCTCGTGCGTGGATCTCAGCATGACCCGGGGCGCATGGCCGACAGCGAAGGCTTCTTGCCAGCGCGGTGCGCACAGGCACCAGCGGTCGCCGGCCTTGAGGCCGGGAAAGCCGAAACGCGGCATCGCCGTCGAGAGGTCATTGCCGCGAGCGCGCGAGAACGCCAGGAAATCGTCGGTCACCACGGCGCAGACCGTGTGGCTGCCGCGATCCTCGGCACTGGTGTTGCAGCAGCCGTCGCGGAAGAAGCCGGTCATCGGCGCGATGGAGCAGGGCTCCAGCGGCTCCCCGATGACGTTGCGCGCGCCTCCGCCACCTCCGCTGCCGCTGCCTTCGCCGGGCTGGTCCTTGAACATCGATCGATCCTTTTGAACTCGCCAGTCCGGCGCATCGCAAGGACATAGGGCTTGCGTCGCGGTCGCGAAGCGGCACCTTCCTGTCGGCTTTCCAAGCGCTGTGTCGCAGAGGACACAGACAGACGCACCGCCGGTTGCTATCACCACGACCAAGCGCTGCCGGCTGACGAAGCTTCTTCGGGGGAAAAAGCTTCCATGACCCGGCAGGGTCGAGGGGTAAGGGGTCTGGTTCGGCGCTTCGTAGCGTCGAGCTGGGCCCTTTTGCCGTCTTGGGCTGCTGCCCGGCGCCCGTTGTCTTGACTAACAAGTGTCAATTTGCGCGTGACCGGTTAAAGGCAGCTCGCGCCGCTAAACGGCTTAGGGGATTTGCTTTGCGCCTTGCCATGATCGGTTCGGGTTACGTCGGCCTGGTGTCGGGTGCCTGCTTCTCGGATTTCGGACATCATGTCACCTGCGTCGACCTCGACGATAAGAAGATCACTGCCCTGCACCAAGGGATCATGCCGATCTTCGAGCCAGGCCTCAAGGAGCTCGTCGGCCGCAACGTGCGCGACAAGCGCCTGGACTTTACCACTGATCTTGCTTCCGCCGTCGCAGGCGCAGATGCGGTGTTCATCGGGGTGGGGACACCTTCGCGGCGCGGCGACGGCCATGCCGATCTCTCCTACGTCTATGCCGCCGCCGGCGAGGTGGCACGCGCCGCGACCGGGCCGCTGGTGGTCATCACCAAGTCGACCGTGCCGGTCGGCACCGGCGACGAGGTCGAGCGAATCTGCCGCGACACCAGCCCGGACATCGCCATCGATGTCGTTTCCAACCCCGAATTCCTGCGCGAAGGCGCCGCCATCGAGGATTTCAAGCGGCCGGACCGCATTGTCGTCGGCTGCGAGAGCGACCGCGCCAGGACGGTCATGGCCGCGATCTACCGGCCGCTGTCGCTCAGCGCCCCGCCGATGGTCTACGTCAGCCGCCGCACGTCCGAGCTGATCAAATATGCCTCCAACGCCTTCCTCGCGGTCAAGATCACCTTCATCAACGAGATGGCGGACCTCTGCGAGAAGACCGGCGCCAACGTCCAAGACGTCGCCCGCGGCATGGGGCTCGACGGCCGCATCGGGACCAAGTTCCTCCACGCCGGCCCCGGCTACGGCGGCTCCTGCTTTCCGAAGGACACGCTGGCGCTGGTCAAGACCGGGCAGGATTACGAAGCGCCGATCCGCATCGTGGAGACCGTCGTGGCCGTGAACGATCAGCGCAAGCGCGCCATGGGCCGCAAGATCATCGCGGCCTGCGGCGGCAGCGTGCGCGGCAAGACGATCGCGATCCTGGGGCTGGCCTTTAAGCCCAACACCGACGACATGCGCGATGCGCCATCGCTCTCGGTCATCGCCACGCTGCAGGATGCCGGCGCCCAAGTCCGCGGCTACGATCCCGAGAGCACCGAGCAGGCGCGGCCGCTGCTGCCCGGCATCGAATTCGCCGACAGCGCCTACGACTGCGTCGAAGGCGCCGACGCCGTCGCCATTCTCACCGAATGGGACGAGTTTCGCGCGCTCGATCTCGGCCGCATCAAGGCCGCCCTGACCACGCCGATCCTGGTCGACCTCCGCAACATCTACCCGCCAGGCGATGCCGCACGCGAGGGCTTCAGCTACACCAGCATCGGTCGCCCACAGCCGGCGTGACGCGTCCGTCGCGGAGCGGCGGAGATCGTTCGACCCCAGCTATCGGGCGCGAAAAGGCTTGCCCATTCGAGAGCGCACCCGCATTCTAGCCGCAATGCGGGGTTGGTGTGTTGCGCGGGCGCGAGACCTCCCGAGACGAGTTCGAGATGGCCGAGACCGGTGACCTG
>CAXTQM010000219.1:0-861 GCA_964246205.1 uncultured Beijerinckiaceae bacterium
GTTGCTGATGAAGGCCGAGACGATATCTGCGGCGAGAACAATGCTACTTTCGGCTGCCGGCATCGAGAGACGCTCCCAAAGATTTTGCTTTGATCTGTCCGACTGCTCAACACTGGCGACCGGAATGAAAAGACGAACGCCGTGAACGATCGATTTGGGCAAGTCTAGGCGAGCCGTCCTGCTTCATCAAGCCGCATCTTTTGGCGACCCACCCAAGTCGCGAGGCATCGCGGAACCTCGACAGCGCCCGCATTGCAAGCCGCTTCGTATTCGGCGGCGCCACCCCATATCAAAGTTTGAGGCCGATCGGTCGGCGTAGGCAGCGGAGTGGATGATGACGAATGGTGGTCTCGACGCCAAGGTCACGAAGTCGGATGCGGAATGGCGCGAGCAACTAACGCCGGCGCAATACGCAGTGGCGCGCGGGCACGGAACCGAGCGCGCGTTCACCGGACCTTGGTGGGACCACAAGGCGGCGGGGACCTACACCTGCGTGTGCTGCGGCGAGCCGCTGTTCGATGCTTCGACAAAGTTCGATTCCGGGACCGGTTGGCCGAGCTTCTACGCGCCGCTGACGGCCACCGCCGTCGACGAGCACGTCGACGGGTCGATGTTCATGCGCCGGACCGAAGTGAGATGCGCTCGCTGCGATGCTCATCTCGGCCACGTCTTCCCAGACGGGCCGCGCCCGACCGGGCAGCGCTACTGCATGAACGGGACGGCACTGGACTTCCAGCCGACGGACGAGCACGACGGTAGATGAAACCTGAAGAGATCGGGCGATGACCAACGACGACGACGTCCTGCGCACGGCGCAGGGTTGGCGCGAAGCCGGGCGTGCCGTGGCGATCGCCACCGTGG
>CAXTQM010000219.1:871-5046 GCA_964246205.1 uncultured Beijerinckiaceae bacterium
GGCGGCTGCGGCGAGGGCGACGTCGTGGCCGAGGCCGTCGAGGTGATCGCCGATGGCACGCCGCGCCTGCTCGATTTCGGCGTCGCCGACGACCTCGCCTGGAAGGCCGGCCTGTCCTGCGGCGGCCGCATCAGGGTGCTGGTCGAGAGGCTCGAGCCGCAGTGAGGCTCTCTGATCTCGCCGATTTGAACGCCGCGCGGGCTGCGCGGCGACCGGTGGCCGTGGTGACCGATCTGGCGTTGGGCAGCCTGCGTGTCGTATTGGGCGATGCCATAGCGCACGATCCTCTTGCCGAGGCTATTGCCGAGTGTATGCGCCTCGGTAAGGGTGCCGTCGTGCACGTCGATGGCCGCGAAACCTTCATTGCGGTGCATGTGCCCCCGGTCCGGCTGCTGCTGGTTGGGGCCGTGCACATCTCGCAGGCGCTGGCGCCGATGGCGGCGGCGACGGGCCTCGACGTCACCGTGCTCGATCCGCGCACCGCCTTCGCCAGCCCCGAGCGTTTTTCCGGCGTCCGGCTGCTCGCGGAATGGCCGGACGACGCTTTGCCGGGCCTCTGCCTCGACGCCCACACCGCCGTCGCCCTGCTGACCCACGATCCGCGCATCGACGACCAGGCGCTGGTGGCGGCTCTGAAGGCGCGCTGCTTCTACATCGGCGCGCTCGGATCGCGGAAGACGCAGGCGCGCCGCCGCGAGCGCATGATCGAGGCCGGCTTCGCCGAAGCCGAACTCACCCGCATCAAAGGGCCGATCGGGCTCGACATCGGCGCGGTGAGCCCGGCGGAGATCGCCGTCTCGATCCTGGGCGAGATCATCGGCGCGATGCGCAGGAAGCCCGCCCGTGCCCCGGCGGAGGTGGAGACCGCGGCGTGAAGTTCGGCCGTGTCGCCATCGCCGCCGGCGAGGGCCTCATCCTTGCGCATTCCGTGCGCAGCCCGGGCCTCACCCTACGCAAGGGCGAGTTGATCGGTGCCGCAGAAGTCGCGGCGCTAGAGCGTGCCGGCGTCGTGTCCATCATCGGGGCGCAGCTCGAGGCCGGCGACGTCGTCGAGAACGTGGCGGCGCTGCGGCTCGCCGAGCGCATCGCCGGGCCGCACGTGCGGCTTGAACGCCCGTTCACCGGGCGCTGCAACCTCGTCGCCGCGGTCGACGGGCTCGTGCGGGTCGATGCGAAAATGATCGACGCGATCAACGCGGTCGACGAATCGATCACCGTGGCGAGCGTTGCCCCGATGCGGCCTGCGGCGGCGGGCGAGATGGTCGCGACCGTGAAGATCATCCCCTTTGCCGTCCCCGGCGCCTGCCTGGAGGCTGCCCTAGAGGCCGCCTCGCCCGACTCCATCGCGCTGGTGCCTTTCCTGCCGCTGCGCGTCGGCGTGGTCTCGACGCTGCTCCCAGGGTTGAAGCGCTCCGTCGTCGAGAAAACGATCGGGATCCTGGCGGCGCGGCTGGCACCGGCAAACGCCACCATCGTCGCCGACCTGCGCACCGCGCACGACGTGGCGCCGCTCTCGGAAGCGATCGGCTCGCTGCGCGACGTCGACCTCGTCGTGGTGTTCGGCGCCTCCGCCATCACCGACCGGCGCGACGTGGTGCCAGTGGCCATCGAGATGACAGGCGGCAGCGTCGACCACCTCGGCATGCCGGTCGATCCCGGTAACCTGCTGCTGCTAGGCCGCCTCGTCCGCGATGGCGTCGCTTTGCCGGTGATCGGCGCGCCGGGCTGTGCCCGTTCGCCCAAGGAGAACGGCTTCGACTTCGTCCTGTGGCGCCTGCTTGCCGGCATCCCGGTGCGCGGCGCGGACCTGCGCCGCATGGGCGTCGGCGGGCTGCTCGGCGAGATCCCGACCAGGCCGCAGCCGCGCGATGGTTGAGGTTGCTGCGATCGTGCTGGCGGCCGGCCGCGCCTCGCGCTTCACCGACGGGCCCAGCACAGATGGCATCGACAGCAAGGTCGTCGCGCTGCTTCAGGGCCGTCCCCTCGTCACCCATGTGGCCGCGAACGCCATCGCCTCGCCTACCCGCCCCGTCATCGCGGTGACAGGCCGTGGCGCGACGCAAGTCGCCGCGGCACTCGCCGGGCTGGACGTCGCGCTCGTGCACAATTCCGCCTACGCCGAAGGCATGGCCGGCTCGATAGCCACCGGCCTCGCCGCGGTGCCGGCGACGGCCGACGCCGTCCTGATCCTGCTGGCCGACATGCCGCGGGTGGCGCCCGCGACGCTCGCAGCGCTCATCGAGGCCTTCGCCCACGAGCGCCCCGACGCCGTCGTGCCGACCTACGAAGGACAGCGCGGCAATCCGGTGCTCATCGCCCGCGCGCTATTCCCGGCCTTGCTCGCGCTGCGCGGGGACGTCGGGGCGCGCCGCATCCTCGCCGACGAAACCTGCCGCGTGGTGCCCTGCCCCGTCGACGACCCAGGCATCCTGGTCGACGTCGACACGCGCGAGGCTCTCGCCGCTCTCGGCACTGTGCTGGACACCCTTCCCTCGCGCGCCTAAGTCCCGACGATGGACGAGTACGTCAGAAAGATCCTCGCCGCTCGGGTGTACGACGTAGCCATCGAGAGCCCGCTCGACGCGATGCCGCGCATGAGCGATCGGCTCGGCGTGCCGGTCTTCCTCAAGCGCGAAGACCTGCAGCCGGTCTTCTCCTTCAAGCTGCGTGGCGCCTACAACAAGATCGTCGGGTTGGCGCCGGAGGTGCGCGCGCGAGGTGTGATCACCGCATCGGCCGGCAACCACGCGCAGGGCGTGGCGCTGGCCTGCCGGAAGCTCGGCATCCCCGCCATCATCGTCATGCCGCGCACCACGCCTTCCATCAAGGTCGAGGCCGTTCGCCGCCTCGGCGGTGACGCGCTGCTGTTCGGCGACGCCTTCGACGAGGCGCTGGCTCATGCGCGCCAGCTCGAGGCCGAGCGCGGCCTGACCTTCGTGCCGCCGTACGACGACCCCGACGTCATCGCCGGCCAGGGCACGGTGGGCATGGAGATCCTGCGCCAGCACCCCGACCCGATCGAGGCCATCTTCGTGCCGATCGGCGGGGGCGGCCTCTGCGCCGGCATCGCCGCCTACGTCAAATACCTGCGTCCCGAAATCCGCATCGTCGGCGTCGAGCCCGACGACGCGCCCTCCATGTCGGAGGCGATGCGCCTAGGCGAGCGCGTGACGCTCGACCAGGTCGGCCTCTTCGCCGACGGCGTCGCCGTGCGCCAGGTCGGCGCCGAGACCTTCCGCATCTGCCGCGAGCTCGTCGATGAGGTCGTGCTGGTCTCGACGGACGAGATCTGCGCGGCCTGCAAGGATACGTTCGACGACACCCGCGCCGCCGCCGAGCCGGCCGGCGCCGTAGGCCTCGCCGGCCTCAAGAAATACGCGCCACGCCGCCGCGGCACCGGCGCGCTGGTGACGATCAACTCCGGCGCCAACCTCAACTTCGACCGGCTCCGCCACATCGCCGAGCGCGCCGAGCTGGGCGAGCGGCGCGAGGCGCTGCTGGCGGTGACGATCCCCGAGAAACCTGGCGCCTACCGCGGTTTCATCGCCGCCGTCGGGCCGCGCGCAGTGACCGAGTTCAACTACCGCTGGTCCGGACCCGAGGCCGCCCATGTCTTCATGGGCGTGCGGCTGACCGGGGGCGACGCCGAGCGCGAGGCCCTGATCGCGACGCTCGGCGCGGCCGGTTACGAGGTGGCCGACCTGTCGGACGACGAGACCGCCAAGGTCCACGTGCGCTACATGGTCGGCGGCCGCGTCACCGGCATCGCCGCCGAGCGGCTCTACCGCTTCCAGTTCCCCGAGCGCCCCGGCGCGCTGTCGAGATTCCTCGATGGTCTGGCGCGCGGCTGGAACATCACGCTGTTTCACTATCGCAACCACGGCGCCGACTACGGCCGCGTGCTTGCCGGCTTCGACGTGCCGGCCACCGAGCAGGCCAGCTTCGAGCAAGACCTCGACGCACTCGGCTACCCCTGGTGGGACGAGACCGCCAATCCAGCCTTCCGCATCTTCCTCGGCGGCGGCGACGCGCCCTCGACACAGCCGGCGCTGGAGGCTGGCGAGGCGCGCTGACCTATGGCTTTGGGTGAGGGGTGCGCAGGTCCACCGCCTCCCATCCCGCCGCGCGGGCGAGCGTGTGGATGCCGGTGGCGCCGGGCGGCGGCCTAATGCGCC
>CAXTQM010000220.1:0-5009 GCA_964246205.1 uncultured Beijerinckiaceae bacterium
CGAACCCCAGCGACAGCGCGGCGAGCGAGACCCCCGACAACGCGATGTGTATCGATGGCAGGCGGCGCATGGGGCTTCCCTCGGCTGGGCGGTAGACAGGAACGAACGACATGCTGAAAAGCTGCGGATCGAAGGCGTTTTACGGGAAGGGTTTGCACCATGGGATACCGGCACAAGACGACCTGCGCCGCCGTGGCGTTCACTGCGGTTCTCGCGTCGGCGATGCCGGCCGGCGCCTACTCGAGCCGGCGCGGCGCGCACTACGCTGCTCATCACCACCATCGTCACGCCCGCTACGCCTATGCCGGCGGCTCCTTCGGCAAACCGCGCTACGCGCCGCCGGCACCGATCGGCGTAGGCCTCTTCGGTACCGGGCTGTTCAGCGAACAGGGCGTGTTCGGCTTGGGCGTTCTCGGCTTCTGAGCACGCACCGGTTCGCGAGTCGCTGCGCTGCGCCAGCCAAGCTTGCTTGAGGAGATGTTCACGTCTGGGCCGCCGGGTATCGGATCGGCGCCGCACCTCACGGCAGCGACGCGGCTTCGCTGCTCGTGAGCAGGGTGTCGACGAAACGCGCGATCGTCTCCTTAGTACGCGCCGCCTTGCAACGCTCCGACTCGATGATCGCGAGCAGCTGGTCGAAGGTGACCTGGATGTCGTCGTTCACCAGCACGTAGTCGTATTGCGCCCAGCGCCGGATCTCGACCCGGGCGTTGGCGAGACGCTTGGCGATGGTCTCGGGCGGATCCTCGGCGCGGCGCTCGAGGCGGGCCTGCAGCTCTTCCATCGTCGGCGGCAGGATGAACACGGTGACCGCATCCATCCCGGCCTTGGCCTTGACCTGCTGCGTGCCCTGCCAGTCGATGTCGAACAGCACGTCGCGGCCCTGTTCCAGCACCCGCTCCACCGGCGAGCGCGGCGTTCCGTAGAAATTACCGTGGACCTCCGCCCATTCCAGCAGGTCGTCGGCATCGCGCAGCGCCTGGAAGGTGCGCCTGTTGATGAAGCTGTAATGCACGCCGTCGGCCTCGCTGTGGCGGCGCGCCCGCGTCGTCACCGAGATCGAAAGGGTCAGGTCGAGCTTCGATTGCAGCAGCATGCGCGTCAGCGTGGTCTTGCCGGCACCCGAGGGCGACGACAGGATCAGGATGAAACCGCGGCGCTCGGCCGGCGGCGCGTCATGGTCGATCTCGTTCACGCCGGTCCCCTCGCTTCAGCGCGCGAACAACGCGATCCGGCCGCGCTTTTCAAGCCGGTAGTGCGAGGCCGGCGGGGCGGCGCACCTGATCCAACAAGGCGGTGCGGGCGTCAGGCATGGTCTGGCCGCGCGGCCCGAACAGGTCGCGCCTGAGAAAGAAGCCGGTGAGGGCAAAGCCGGCCTCGAGCTCCTGCGGACCCGGCTCGACCTCGGCGTCGAGCAGGAACGGCGGCAGCGCCAGCAGGCGGTCGCGATACGGCGCGCCGGCTTCGCGCGACACCGCACGCGACGAGCGCGGCGAGACATAGGCGAGGTCGTTCGTCCGCTCGGTGGCGGCGCAGGACGTCAGGTCGAGCCCGAAACCGCTCTCTGCCAGCAGTTCCAGCTCGAAGCGCACTATGGCCGCGCCGGCCTGCACCGTGCCGGCGCCGGCGGGATCGAACGTGTCCAGCACGCGGCGCCCGGCGGCGTAGAGGCTCTCGTGCCGCTCGCGCTCGGCGAGGAGGCGCAGCAGCGCGCAGACGAGGTTGAGGCCATGAAGCGAGGCCGGCGCCTGCATCAGCTCGGCGGCGCGGAGCCGGCTAGTCTCGACCGCGTAGAAGCCGAGGTGCTCCTCCAGCCGCGCGCGCCAGGTGACCTCGACCTCGTTGCCGGGCTGCAGCAGCGGCGCCGTGCGGCGCCCGCGGCCGCCCTTGACCAGGCCGAGGTGGCGGCCGTGCCCGCGCGTCATCACCTCGAGGATGAGGCTGGTCTCGCCGTGGCGGCGCGCCCCAATGATCAGCCCCTCGTCCCGCCATTCCATGGCTGGGAGGTTAGCACGGAGCTTTCCTTAACTGCTGTCGTTTGACAGGCCGGGTCGAGACATGAGGGCGTTGGTATGAGCATGGTCCCACGCGTGATCGACGCCGTGGAGCGCTGGCCGCTGCCAGACGCGGTGACGCGGGCCGGCATCGGCGCGCTGGTCGGGCGCACGCGGCGCAAGCTGGCGCGGCCCGACGAGGCCGGCGAGCGCGCGTTCGCCGCCGCGATGGCCGTGTTCCCGATCGCCGAGCACGCCGAAGCGGCCAACCGCCAACACTACGAGATCCCGCCGCGTTTCTTCGAGCTGAGCCTCGGCCCGCGCCGCAAATATTCCTGCTGCTGGTACGACGATGCGGCGAGCACGCTGGCGCAGGCCGAGGAGCGCGCCCTGGCGCTGACCTGCGAGCACGCCGCGCTCGCCGACGGCCAACGTATCCTGGAGCTCGGCTGCGGCTGGGGCTCGCTGACGCTGTGGATGGCGCGGCAATACCCCACCGCCCGCATCACCGCCGTGTCGAACTCCAAGTCGCAGCGCGAGCACATCATGGGGGTGGCGCGACGGCTCGGCCTCGGCAACGTCGACGTGGTGACCGCCGACATGAACGATTTCTCGACCACCACGCAACACGATCGCATCGTTTCGGTGGAGATGTTCGAGCACATGGCGAATTGGCGCGGCCTGCTGGAGCGCACCCGCGGCTGGCTCGCCGAGAACGGGCTGCTGTTCGTCCACGTCTTCACCCATGCGCGGGCGCCCTACCGCTTTGATCATCGCGATAGGACGGACTGGATCGCGCAGCACTTCTTCACCGGCGGCGTGATGCCGAGCCGCGGCCTGATGCGGCAGTTCCCCGATCTCTACCGGGTCGCGCAGAGCTGGGACTGGAGCGGCACGCATTACGCCCGCACCGCGCGCGACTGGCTGGCGAACTGCGACGCCAACCGGCCCGAGATCGAGCGTCTCTTCGCTGGGGTCTACGGTGCCGATGCCAAGCTGTGGCTGCGACGCTGGCGATTGTTCTTCCTCGCCACCGAGGGGCTGTTCGGCCACGACGGCGGCCGGACCTGGGGCGTCACGCATTATCGGCTTGAGCCGGCCCGTGCCCGATGAGCGCGTGGTCCGCCACCAAAGACGCCTATGCCGCGGTCCGCGACCGTACCGCCCACCACGTGCGCAGCCCGGATCGGCTGGCGATGCTCGCCAACACCGGCGCCACGATCATCTGGACCCACCTGCCGTTCTACCCGCTGCTGGTCTGGTGGCTGGTCGGACGACCGGTTTGGCCGACCTTCCTGCAGTTCCTGGCTTGGCCGCTCTTCTTCGCCGTTCCGTATGTGTCCCGGCGGCATTCCGACCTGTCGCGCGCGCTGTTCGTGATCGCAGGCGTCGCCAACACGCTGCTCTGCACCAAGGCGTTCGGCGTCGCCACCGGCGTCGGTTGGTTCTTCCTGCCAAGCCTGCTGATCGCAACGAGCTTCTTTCGCGTGAGGGAATGGATGTTGTCGGGCGCGCTCAGCCTCTTCACGGTGCTCTGCGTTCTGCTTCTGACGAGGCTCGGGCCGCCGCTGCACGCCTATTCCGTTCAACAGAACGTCGAGTTCGCCAGCCTCAATCACTGGTGCGTCGGCGGCCTGGCCGCCTACCTGATCTTCGTCGCGGCGCGGCGACAGCTGAAGATCCACAAGGTGGTCTGACAAGGCTGGGAAGGCAGAGAGCGAAGCGCGATCGTCAGCTTGGGCCTGATGAACGCCTCAGCGCGTCGGGATCGGCGTGCCGCTGCGATAGTCGTAAAAGCCGCGCTGCGTCTTGCGGCCGAGCCAGCCGGCCTCGACGTATTTCACCAGCAGCGGGCAAGGCCGGTACTTCGGGTCGGCCAGCCCCTCGTGCAGCACCTGCATGACCGAGAGCAGCGTGTCGAGACCGATGAAGTCGGCAAGCGTCAGCGGGCCCATCGGGTGGTTGGCGCCGAGCTTCATCGCCGTGTCGATCGCCTCCACGGAGCCAACGCCCTCGTAGAGCGTATAGATCGCCTCGTTGATCATCGGCAGCAGGATGCGGTTGACGATGAAGGCGGGGAAGTCTTCCGACAGGGTCGCGATCTTGCCGAGGCGCACGATCAGCGCCTTGGCCGTCTCGAACGTGCCGTCCTCGGTGGCGATGCCGCGGATCAGCTCGACGAGCTGCATCTTCACGGCCGGATTCATGAAGTGCATGCCGATGAACTTTTCCGGCCGATCGGTCGCCGCCGCCAGTCGGGTGATCGAGATCGAGGAGGTGTTGGAGGCGAGCAGCGCGTCGGCCCTGAGGTGCGGGCACACCATGCCGAAGATCTTGCGCTTGACTTCCTCGTTCTCCGAGGCGGCCTCGATGACGAGGTCGCAGTCTCCGAAAGCCACCAGGTCGGGCGTGCCCGAGATGCGCGGCAGGGCGGCCGCGGCGGCATCCTCCGCAATCGCCTTGCGCTCGACGAGCTTGCCGAGGTTTACACGGATGGCCTCGACCCCGGCATGGGTCTTGGTCTCGGTCTGATCGTTGAGCAGGACGTCGATACCGGCGAGCGCGCAGACCTGGGCGATGCCGGTCCCCATCTGCCCGGCGCCGATAACGCCGATCCTTGCGATGTTCATCGATCTGCCTGTGTGGCGAGGCACCGAGGCACCGCGCTGCTGCGCGCTGCGGTAGGCCGGTGTCGTTAAAGAGGCGCCTGGATCAAGTCAACGCGCGCGACGACGCGGGGTTAACGCCCGCATCGGCGTCACTACAGATCCAGGATCAGCCGCGCTGGGTCCTCCAGCGCCTCCTTGACCCGCACCAGGAACGTCACCGCCTCCTTGCCGTCGACAATGCGGTGATCGTAGCTGAGCGCCAGATACATCATCGGGCGCGCCTCGATCTTGCCGGCGACGACCATCGGTCGCTCCTGGATCTTGTGCATGCCCAGGATGCCGGACTGCGGCGCGTTGAGGATCGGCGTCGACATCAGCGAGCCGTAGATGCCGCCGTTGGTGATCG
>CAXTQM010000221.1:0-4989 GCA_964246205.1 uncultured Beijerinckiaceae bacterium
GATCATCGTCATCGTGGTGATTTTCCTGTTCCTCGGCAGCCTGCGCGCGACGCTGATCCCCATCGTCACCATCCCGCTATCGCTGATCGGCGTCATGATCATGCTGCTGGCGCTGGGCTACTCGATCAACCTGCTGACCCTGCTGGCCCTGGTGCTGGCGATCGGCCTCGTGGTCGACGACGCCATCGTCGTGGTGGAGAACATCTACCGGCACATCGAAGAGGGTTTGACGCCGTACGACGCCTCGATCCGCGGTGCCCGCGAGATCACCGGCCCGGTGATCTCGATGACCGTCACGCTGGCCGCGGTCTACGCGCCGATCGGCTTCGTCACCGGCCTCACCGGCGCGCTGTTCCGCGAATTCGCTTTCACGCTGGCCGGTGCCGTCGTTGTCTCCGGCGTCATCGCGCTGACGCTGTCGCCGATGATGTGCTCGAAGCTGCTCAAGCCGCCGCCGCCGGTGGGCACCTTCTCCTTCGCCCGGGTGCTCGACCGCATTTTCGAGTTCTTCCGCCGGGTCTACACGCGGCTCCTGGTGCGCTCGCTGAACTTCCGCGCGCTGACCGTGCTGGTGCTCGTCGGCGTGCTGGCGCTCACCGCCATCCTGTTCATGACGACGCCGCGCGAGCTGGCGCCGGAGGAGGACCAGGGCGTCATCTTCGCGCTGCTCAAGGCGCCGCAGTACGGCAACCTCGACTATATTGAGAAGTCGACGGCGAAACTCTGGGACTCGGCGAAGGCGCTGCCCGAGACCGACCACCTCTTCGCCATCAACGGCTACCAGGGCGTCACCTCGGCGTTCGGCGGCATCATCCTCAAAAACTGGGAGGATCGGCACCGCTCGCAGAAGGAGGTGCTGACCGCGCTGTCGCCGAAGTTCGGGCAGATCACCGGGTCCAAGGTCGTCGGCTTCTCGCCGCCGGCGCTGCCCGGCTCGACCGGTGGGCCGCCGCTTCAGTTCGTCGTGCGCTCGATCGGCAACTACAAGGACATCGCCGACGTGATGGCCAAGATCGAGGAAGCCGCGCGCAAGAGCGGGCTCTTCATCTTCACCGATTCGGACCTTAAGTTCGACACGCCGCAGTACGAGTTCAAGATCGATGCGGCCAAGGCCAACCGTCTCGGCATCTCGATGCAGGACATCGGCTCGACGCTGGCGACGCTGCTCGGCGGCAACTACGTCAACCGCTTCAATCTCTACGGCCGCTCCTACGAGGTGATCCCGCAGGTGCCGCGGGAGTTCCGCATGTCGCCGGACTGGTTGACGCGCTACCAGATGCGCACCGCCGGCGGCGAACTGGTGCCGCTCTCCACCGTCGCCACGGTGACGCAGACGGTGCAGCCCAACGCGCTGCCGACCTTCCAGCAGCTGAACTCCGCGACGCTGCAGGGCGTGCCGTTCCCCGGTCGCACGCTGGGCGAGGTCATCGATTTCCTCCAGGTCGAGGCCGGAAAGGTGCTGCCGCAGGGCTTCTCGGTCGACTTCCAGGGCGAGAGCCGGCAGTTCGTGCAGGAGGGCAACACGCTGCTCCTCACCTTCGTCTTCGCGCTGATCGTGATCTACCTCGTGCTCGCCGCGCAGTTCGAGAGCTTCCGCGACCCGTTCATCATCCTCATCGCGCTGCCGACCTCGATGTTCGGCGCCCTGCTTCCGCTGAACGTCCTCGGCATCGTCGGCATGGGCTCGATGAACATCTATTCCGAGATCGGACTCGTCACGCTGATCGGTTTGATCTCCAAGCACGGCATTCTGCTGGTCGAATTCGCCAACCGTCTCCAGGAGGATGGCATGAGCCGGCGTGCGGCGATCGAGGAGGCGGCCGGCGTGCGCCTGCGCCCGATCCTGATGACGACCGCCGCGATGGTCGTCGCCATGCTGCCGTTGATGATCGCGGAGGGCGCCGGCGCCCGCTCGCGCTTCGCCATCGGCATCGTGATCGCCTTCGGCATGTCGATCGGGACCCTGTTCACGCTGTTCGTGACGCCGGCGATCTACACCTTCATCGCCCGCGACCATTCGCGAGGAAGGACGGTGAGCCAGCGCCGTGATCCCATCCCGCTGGTGCCGCACCGCGCCGCTGCGGAATAGGTCGCGCGCCATTACGGATGGAGCGAGCGGAAATTCGGAACCGGTGAGCTCGGCGTATCCAGGAAGGGTCGCAAACCGGTTCCGGGCTTCGCCGCCCTGGAATGACGGGGATTGGTCCTGTCGGCCGCCGGTGACATAAGCCGCCCATGCCCGAGCGTCGCATCCTCCTTGCCGCCACCATGTGCAACGAGGGTCCCTACATCCCGGAGTGGCTGGCCTATCACCGCTCGATCGGCTTCACCGACGTCATCGTCTGCACCAACGATTGTGTGGACGAGTCGCCTGCTTTGCTCGACCGGCTCGAGTGCCTCGGCCTGCTCGTGCACCTTCGTAGCACGCCTGCCTCACAACGCGAGGCTCAGCTGGTCGCCTACACGCTGGCCGCCGCGCACCCGCTGACGGCCGTCGCCGACTGGGCGATGGTTCTCGACGCCGACGAGTACCTTGTCGTCCACGTCGGCGCCGGCGATGTCGGCGACCTCATCGATGCCGTGCCCGGCGCCACCGCGATCTGCGTGAACTGGCGGCTGTTCGGCAGTTCGGGACACCGGCGCTGGTCGCCCGGCCTCGTCACCGAGCGCTTCACCCGAGCGGCCCCGCTCGAGAACGGCGTGAACTGGCCCTACAAGACGCTGTTCACCCACCTCGATGCCTACGGCTGCAAGCTGCTCTCGCATCAGCCGCGCTTTCCGCATGCGAGCGAGATCGCCGGGCTGCGCTACGTCGATGGTGCCGGCCGCACCCTGCCGTCCTGGGTCTACGACGAGTCGCGCAGCGAGTTCCTGCAGTCCGAGCCCGGCACGGTCAGCTGGCAGCTGGCCCAGGTGAACCATTACAACACGCGCTCGCGCGACGATTACCTCGCCAAGCACCGCCGTGGCGGCGGCATTCCCGTCGACTGGGATCGCGAGAGCTGCTGGCCGGTGTTCGACCGCAACGAGGAGGAGGATCTGACCATTGCGCGCAAGCTGCCAGGCATGAAGCGCGAACTCGCGGCGATGCGCGAGGATGCCGAGCTGGTTGCACTGCACGAGCGCTGCTGCGCACTCTACGGCGCCCATGTCGCGGCGCTCAAGGCAGAAGCCGGCGTCTTCGAAGAGCCGGCGTGAGCGCCGAGCCCTTCACCTTCGGCATCCCGCTCATCGCGCGCACCGCCGCTTCGGACTGGCGGCGCGTCGAGGCGCTGCTGGCGCAGACCCTCAGGTCAATCTCGGGGCAGGGCGATCGCGATTTTCGCGTGATGGTCGCCGGGCACGACAGGCCAGATATCGACGCCGCGGTCGCTTACGAGTTTCTCCGCGCGGACTGGCCGGTCGAGCCCGTGCGGGCCGACAATCTCGACCGCGGCCGCAAGGTGCAGGCGATCAACGAGGCGGTGCTTGCCGCCGGCGGCGGCCTGCTGATGTTCGTCGACGCCGACGACTGGGTCGACACGAGCCTCGTCGCCACGGCCCGCGCGTCGATCCTGCCCGATGAAATTGGTGGCGTCATCGAACGGGGATGGGCCGTCGATCTGCGCGGCCGGCGGGCGCTGCCGCTTCCCCACGCCGCCTTCGATCTAGGCTTCGACAGGCTGTGCGGCTCCAGCATCGTCGCCCGCCTGGATCCGCACGGTCGCGACGCGCTGCATCGCGACCCTTACGCCGTGCTGCACGAGCACTACCGTTTCGCCGATCTCGCCCGCGAGCGCGGCGCACTCTGCAGACAGCTCGACGTGTCGGGCGCCTACGTCGTCAACACGGCGATCAACCATTCGGAGGCGCACGGCCCTTTCGCCGCCTGGCGACGAAGCTTCAACGACACCGTCGCCCGCATCGGGATGCCGGCCGACGAACGCTTTCTCGCGCGCTTCGGCCTCGACAGGATGGCGATGGAGGCCGATCTCGACGACCCGTTGCGGATCAGTTGACGTTCGCCGCGTCGGGCTGCGTCCGCGGGGCGAGGCAATCGCCGGCTCCGCGGCCGCGCAGAGCCTGCGTACGCCCTCGTCGAGCTCGCCCTGCACGCGCACAAAGCAGTCCTCGGTAAAGTGCAGCGCGCTCGCGCCGTTCTCGTAAAGGCAGACCTAGAGCACTTTGGCCGGGTTGACCGCAATCTCGCGGCATTCGCGATTGAGCTTGAACTTGAGCAAACGCTTGCATGGCTGCGGCTAGGAGGCTTGAGATTGCTAGGCTACGTCCGCCGCGCCTCGGGGTGCAAGGCCGTCACGCCTCCGTGAAAGGTCGTAGCCCTCATTCGTCCTGCGCCAGTTCCGCCAGCCAGGCCGCCGCCGTGCCGTCGGACGGCGCGCGCCAGTCGCCCCGCGGCGACAGCGAGCCGCCGGGTGCCACCTTCGGCCCGTTGGGCATGGCCGAGCGCTTGAACTGGCTGAAGCCGAAGAAGCGCGTCAGGAACAGCGCCAGCCAGTGTCGGATCGCCGCGCGATCGTAGGCGCGGCGGCGCTCCTCCGGGAAGCCGGGCGGCCAGGCGCCGGCCGCGACGTCGCCCCAGGCATGCTCGGCGAGGAAGGCGATCTTTGAGGGGCGGAAGCCGTAGCGCAGCACGTAGAAGAGCGCGAAATCCTGCAGCTCGTAGGGTCCGACTTTATCCTGCGTGCTCTGCGGCGGCGCGCCGGGCTCGACGGGCACCAGCTCCGGCGAGATCTCGGTGGCGAGAATGCGCCTTAGTACGTCACCGGTTTCCGCCGAGGACAGGCCGGTGTCGGCGACCCAGCGGATGAGGTGCTGGATCAGCGTCTTCGGCACGCCGCCGTTGACGTTGTAATGGCTCATCTGGTCGCCGACGCCGTAGGTGCACCAGCCCAGCGCCAGCTCCGACAGGTCGCCGGTGCCGAGCACGATGGCCGCGTGCTGGTTGGCGAGGCGGAACAGGTAGTCGGTGCGCAGGCCGGCCTGCACGTT
>CAXTQM010000222.1:0-4983 GCA_964246205.1 uncultured Beijerinckiaceae bacterium
CAGGTCGGACTGCGGCAACCGGCCGATACTTCCGGTAGATCGCGAGACCTTTGCGCGGATAGGCGATCAGATCGTCACGACGAGCTTGCCTCGCGTATGGCCGCCGCCGAGCGCGTCGTAGGCCGCCGCCACGGCGTCGAGCGCGTAGGTCTTCGTGACGGTCGCGCGGATGCCGGCGGCATCGATGATCGCGCCGATCTCCGCGAGCTGCGCGCCGTCGGGCAGCGTCAGCGGCCCGTGGAACGTGGCGCCCCGCGCTGCGGCCTGCGTGATGAACGGCTGGATGCGCGCCGCGGCCGCTTCCGCCGCCTCCTTGGACATCCCGATGTCCCGGTAGGCCCTGGCGTCGGCGGTTCCGACGATGCCGACGTAGCGGCCGCCGGATGCCAGCGTGGCGACGCCGCGTTCGACCAGCGGCCCGCATGTACAGTCGTACACGACGTCGAAGGGGCCGGCGTCCTCAAAGCGCTCGCTGGCGTAATCGATCGTGCGGTCCGCCCCCAGGTCACGCATCCATTCCTGATTGCGCGCGCTCGCGGACGCGGTGACGATCGCGCCCATGTGCTTGGCGAGCTGGATGGCAAACGATCCGACGCCGCCGGACCCTGCCTGGATCAGGAGGCGCTCGCCCGGCTGCAGCTTCGCGCGGATCGCCAGGGCCTGCCACGTGGTCAGGGCCACCGTCGGCAGGCTCGCCGCCTCGACGTGGCTGAGGCGCCTGGGCTTGGGCGCCAGCAGCGACATCGGCGTTGCGACGAGCCCGGCGTAGGCGCCCTGGGTCTGGCTCGAGAGTCGCGCGTAGACCTCGTCTCCCGGCGAGAAGCCCGAGCCCGATGGAGCGGTGACGACGATCCCCGACATGTCGAACCCCATCACCTGCGGGAAGGTGAACGGGAGCACCGCCTTGAACATGCCCTCGCACATGCCCGGCTCGACCGGGTTCACGCCGGCGGCCTTGATCTCGACGAGGGCCTCGCCTTCCGCGGCGACGGGATCGGGCAAGGATCCGTGCCTCAGGTTCTCCTTGCCGCCGTAGTCCACGAGAAAGGTCGCACGCATCGTTCGGATTCCTCAACGGTCGGCTTATCGAACCGGTCGGTTCGTCTGATTGGGTGGGGCGAACAGTCTTCGCGACCGATCGCTGGTCTTAGCCGCTTCGCTGGTCGCGAAGGGTTCACCTGGTGGGAGGGATCACCCTCGCAGCGCGGATACGGAGCGGTCGCCGACCGAGTGGAGCGGGCGTGGAGGACATCTCCGACCCTCGGCTCAGTGGCGGCGGGAGCCCATTCGCTCGACCGCCGATAGCCAGGCGTACAGCAGGATCGCGCTGCCGATCTCGAACAGCATGACGCTGGTCACGAGCGGCCCGAGCCATCCGAAGCGGACCCACGCCCACGCGCGTCCGAGGCCCGCCAGGAGCAGCATGAAGAGCAGGATGCGCAGGATCGGCGCCCGTCCCAGCACGTCGCCGCTGCACCACCAAAGCGCGAAGCCGAACCCGAACCACAGGGCGCCGCCGAACGCGAGCTGGCTGTTCAGGACGGGATCGACGGCTGTCGCCGGTGGGATCGCGGCGCCGAACGCGACGAGGATGCGAGGCGCGGCGGCGACTTCGACGAACCCGGTCACGAAGGGGACCAGGCTGCTGATCTTCAGGACGACACCCAGCGTCTTCGCGCTGAGGAGTTCCGGCCGGTCGTTCATCGCACGGTCTCCGTCTCTCGTCGCGACGGTCCGGCGGGTTGTCGTTCCTCCAAACTGCGGATCCTGGCTTCGTGTGCTTCGGTCGTATCGAAGTCGACCGCCCTCGCGATCCGTTCCAACAATCCGAGCGTCTGGGTCAACAATCGGCGCATGCGCTCCTCCTTCATGGATCCCTCCTCCGGCCTCGCCGGACCGTCCGGGCGAAACGGTGAAGCACGTTCGGGCTCATTGGAGCGTAAGC
This sequence comes from uncultured Beijerinckiaceae bacterium, assembly GCA_964246205.1. Lineage (GTDB taxonomy): Bacteria > Pseudomonadota > Alphaproteobacteria > Rhizobiales > Beijerinckiaceae > RH-AL1. The sequence goes on from CAXTQM010000222.1 coordinate 1,946, forward strand.
ACCCCGTCCGGCACGCCGGCGCGCCGATCGACGGCAGCGTGGCGCCGTCGATCAACGTATCGGTGGCTCAAGCCTTGATCTGGGACGCCAGGAACTTGTCTAGGCGCTTACCGTAGGGCGGCTTCAGGCCGATCAACTTGAAGACATCGACCGAGGTCTGGTGGAAGACCGCGCGCGGATGGCTGAACTCCAGGAAGCCGGCATGGCCGTGGTAGCTGCCACTGCCGGACGTCCCGACGCCGCCAAACGGCAGTTCCTCCTGGAGGTAGTGCTGGTGCGTGTCGTTGAACGTGACGCCGCCGCTCCTCGTATGCGCCAGAACGGTGGACTTCTCCGTGGCGTCGCTTCCGAAGTAGTACAGGGCCAGGGGTTCGGATCCGCCGTTGATCAGCGCGATCGCCTCCTCCAGCGTGTCGTAGGGCAGCACGGGCAGGATCGGCCCGAAGATCTCCTCCTGCATTGCCGTCATGTCCTTGCCCGTGTGCTGCACGATGTGGAGCGGCATGCGGAGCGAGCCGGTCGAGGACTGCGCGTCGTCGACCACCGTGACCTTGGCGCCGGCCTGCCTGGCATTATCGACGAGGCTCTGAAGGCGTTCGTACCTCGGCTTGCTGATGATCGGCGTGTAGTCGACGTTGGCGGTGGGCTTGGGGAACAGGCGCCGCGCGGCGGCGACGCATCCCTCGACGAAGGCCGCCTCGAGCTCCTTCGGCACGAGGACGTAATCGGGCGCGATGCAGATCTGCCCGGCGTTGACCATCTTGCCGAAGACGATCTTCTCGCAGGCCCGCTCGAGGTTTGCGGAGCGCCCGACGATGACCGGCGACTTGCCGCCGAGCTCGAGCGTGACGGGCACCAGGTTGGCGGCCGCTGCGATGGCGACCTCGCGCCCGATGCGACCGTTGCCTGTGAAGAAGAGATGGTCGAACTTCAGCTTGGTGAACGCCGCGCCGACGTCCGGCCCACCCGAGAAGACGGCGAATTCGAGCGTGTCGAACGACTTGGCGACGAGCTGATGGATGAGTTCGCCGGTCGCCGGCGTAAATTCGGAGGTCTTGAGCATAACGCGGTTGCCGGCTGCGATCGCCGCGGCGGCGGGCCCGATCGCCAGGGTGTAGGGCGCGTTCCAGGGCGAGACGATGCCGACGACGCCCTTGGGCGTCTGGACGACCTTGGCGCGGGCGCCGAGCAGGCCGAACGGGAAGTTCGCCGGGCGACGTTGCGGCCGCATCCAACGCTCGAGGTTCTTGCGTGCATGCTTGATGCTGTTGACCTTGCCCATGATGTCGACGACCTGGATCTCGCGCGCCGAACGATGGCCGCCGTAATCCGAACGGATGGCCTCGACGATGCGGTCCTTGTTTTCGAGCGTCATGGCCAACAGCCGGTCGAGCCGATCGCGGCGGACCTTGGCCGAGGCTGTACCCTCCTCCACGGAGGCCGAACGCTGCCTTGCGAGCGTCGCACCCATCTCGTCCAGTCTGGTCATGTCCTGTGTCAAGTTCGTTCTCCGAAGGTTGGCGATTGATCCGGAACGCAAGTCGCGGCTTCGCGTAAGTTCACGAGACCGGGGCCCGCGGTCGCCGATGAGGTCGGGTTCCGGCGCCGTCCCGACCGGGAACGGACCGCCGCGCCTGTTCGCCGATGATGCTGGCCTATTCGGTTTAAATTTGCAACTAGTATTCGCGCTCGATTTGGCGAGCGATCAGAAGAGGAGCTCGAGGTGAGAGGCAGGAGGACGAGCTTAGGCGCCGACGCATGTGCGATCGCGCGCTCCCTGGACGCGATCGGCGACTGGTGGTCGCTGCTGATCGTTCGTGACGCCTTGAGCGGGAAACGGCGCTTTGGGGAGTTCCAGAAGAGCCTCGGCGTGGCGAAGAACATCCTGACCGTGCGGCTTCGCAAGCTGGTCGACGCGGGAATTCTGGTCGTCGAACCGGCGTCGGACGGCAGCGCCTACAAGGACTACGTCCTGACCGAGAAGGGCGAACGGCTGCACGTCGCGATGGTGGCGCTCTGGCAGTGGGGCGAGGAGTTCGCCTTCGCACCCGACGAGACCGCGCCGCGAATGGTCGACGCGCTGAGCCGCAGACCCCTGCCGCCGCTGCGGGTGATCGCAGAGGACCGACGCACGTTGGGACCTCGGGACATTAGCCTGCTGTAGACGCAAGTTTACGTGATCAGATTGACGCCGCGATCATCGAGCAGGGACCGAGGGGTGCGGATCAACATTTCATAAAGCGTTAGCTGGAGGAAACGCGGTGCGACATCGTAAGCCGATGCGCCTGCCCAACAGCGCCGCCGGCAATACAAAAAAGCGCGGTCGCCTTGCCGATTTGTTCCCTGGCGAAAAGCACGACTTCTCTCGCGTAAGCCGCGCCTGGTAGCTTGGCTGAACGGCTGCTTCAGAGCAGCGGTGACGGTCTATGCAATGGTTGGTGGTGGCGCAAAGCCGCCTCTGCGATCCAGCGTGAGTGTCCGTTCGCGACGCGGTAAACTCAGCCTGCTAGCCCGCTCCGCAAGTCCTCTTACGACGACCATCTTGCCTCTCCAGCGCCACTGGATCGCAGTGCCTTAATCCTCACACCCGCACGAAGCCTGCCATGATCAGCGGCGCCGCTTCGCTCTCGGGCACCTCGATGATGCCGTCGCGCATGGTCGGGCAGGTGCCGTCGCTGAGGTACGCGGTCGTACCCGCAGGCACGAGTAAGCGTGTCATCGGGAGATCGCCGCCGCCTTGCTGTTCCCTAGCCAAGCGCGCGTAGTAGTCGATCATGCCGGTGTTCGCCGAGCGCTGCTTGGCCCAGGCGAAAGCTTGGGCCGTCGAGTCGACCTGATCGTCGTGCCGGCCTTTAGGGAAGACGAGCATCTCGTGGAGGTAGTCGTCGAGCCAGTGCGCTTGTTTCGGTAGATGGACGAAGCCGTTCTCCATCGTGGCGCTCTGGGCATGAACCCGCATGACCTTGTCGCCGTCGGGCTTGCAGCCCGTCACCATGGAGACACCCTCCGCGAGCAGGTCCTGGATGAGCTGCGTGCCC
>CAXTQM010000223.1:0-4977 GCA_964246205.1 uncultured Beijerinckiaceae bacterium
CTCCCCGAGGACATGCGCGTGCCGGCGCTCGGCGAGGCGCTCGGCGTGCTCGCCCATGCCGACCTTGCCACGCTGTTCGCGCCGGGGTCGCGCGCGGAAGTCGCCGTTTCCGGCCGGCTGGCGCGACCGCATGGCGGCGAGCGCGTCATCGACGGCAAGATTGACCGGCTGGCGGTGTTGGCGGAGGCCATCGTCGTGGCCGACTTCAAGACCGGCACTCCGCCGGCCGAGGTGCCGGAGCGTTACCTCGAGCAGCTCGCGCTCTATCGGCGCGTGCTGCAGCCGCTGTGGCCTGGACGGCCGGTCCATGCGCTGCTGGTCTGGACCGCCGGCGCGAGGGCGGTGTGGCTCGATCCCGCGGCGCTCGAGGCCGCGGCGGACGCGGCGTTGGCGGCCTCGGCTTGACCCGACTCGTTCGCGTTCTTACTTTGGACACAAAGATGCCCGGCGTCGCGGGGTCCTGCAGAAGGTGAATGCATGAATACGCTCAAGGTCACGGATGACAGCTTCCAGGCCGACGTCCTCGAGGCCGCGACGCCGGTTGTGGTGGATTTCTGGGCGGAATGGTGCGGCCCCTGCAAGATGATCGGCCCGTCGCTCGAGGAGATCGCCAAGGAGCTCGACGGCAAGGTGCGCATCGCCAAGGTGAACGTCGACGAGAACCCTGGCATCGCCGGCAAGCTCGGCATCCGCTCCATACCGACCCTGATGCTCTACAAGAACGGCGAGATCGCCTCGCAGAAGGTCGGCGCCGCACCCAAGGGCGAGCTCAAGAAGTGGATCGACGCAGCGATCTGACGAAGGCCCGCACCGGAAGGTCATCTGCTTGAACGAAGGCGGTAATACTCTTTTGACCTTGGTCTCGTCGTGGACGAGGTGCAATCGAGCAGCCGCGGGCAAGCCTCGAGGTAGGCTACGGAGAGCGAATGCAGCAAGGCCTCCGATTCCCCGGGATCGGAGCCGTCCGCCTTCGCTTCGCACCAAGCGGAACCATGGCGCACAGCTGATGTTGGGCGGGCTCATCTGGAGACTCGCTAAATGTCAGCTCGCAAATTCCTGGTCGCCGCAACCGCGATCATGCTCGTTTCGCCCATCGTCGCCTTTGCCGCCGAGAACGGCACGACCCTCGCCGGCCCGGCTCAGGGGAGCAAGGCGGACGGGTCTTCTTCGGGGAGCCATTCGAGTGCTTCGGACGGAGCCATGTCCCGCGGTTCGATGGAGCGCTCCAGCGCAGCTCCCGCCACGGGTACCATGAGCGGCGGTTCGACCGCGAGTGGCGGAAATGTCGGCGGCCCGGCTGGTCGCAACTAGCTCTTATCACATCTGTCTTGAAGGCTAGCCCGGTCGCTTAATTGCACCGGGCTTTTTCATGCGGCCAACGTGAACGTCGATGAAAACCCCGGCGTCGTCGGCACGCTCGGCATTCGCCCCATTTTTATCCTGATGCTCTACAAGGATTGTAATCGCTTCGCAGAAGGTCGGCGCCGCACCCGAGGCCGACTCACGGAGCAAGGCTTGTTTATAGCCATGTGACTATGCATTCTGCCGCATTGCGTTGCGGTATGCCCAGCGATGCATCGCCAGATGGATCGATTTTAGGCGCCGCTGCTTGTTCCTCCATCGAACGGCCTATGCCGAATGACAGGCCGTAGTCTGGAGATGACCATGAAGACCGCAATCACCACCATCCTCACTGGCTCTATTATGCTGGCGCTCGCCACCGCCGCTTCCGCTCAGTCGCCGCAGATACCGACGCCGGCGAACCCCTACCCGATCAACCCGATCGCCACTGACGGTACCGCGCTTCCGAGCCAGTCGGACTCCGTTCGCAGCGGCAATGGCATCTACACCGGCCGCAGCGCTTCGACGTCTAGCCCGTTCGGCTTCGTCGGCAATGTTGCTGGCGCCGGTCTCGACACGGCGGGCTCGGTGGTTGGTGCCGGCAGAGGTTACGGCGACGAAGGTTACGGCTACGGCGCCCGCTGACATCGATCACTTTCAGTTAGCAAAGGGGGCGTCCTTCGTGGCGCCTCTTTTCTTTGCGCCGCCGCACATCAGAATTGTGCGGCGGCAATGCGTCGTTTTCTCCGCTTGAGCATTGATCCGGCAACCCAGCATTCGGAGTCGCCTGATGTCACGCTTCCGCTCCTCGTTTGCCGCGCCGACAGGTTTCGTCGCTGCTGTCACTCGCACCAAGCCGCGCGCGTCAGCCGAACTTGTCCGGCTTCCTGCTTCGACAACGCGAACGTCGGCCCCCGCTTTTCCGGCCGCCAACGTCACGCGGCAGGCGGCGTGATGTTCACGCCGGGTACACACGGCCCGGCTATCGTCTGAGCGAGCGCCTTTGGGGCTCGCAACAGGAAGGTGCGTCGATGAACTGGTCCAGAGGTCTCGTCTTCGCCGCGGTGTTCGCGGTGCCGTTGCCCACCTTATCGGCCGCCTCGGCTGGAACTATGTCGGCGTTCGGCAGAACGACGCCGGTGGCTATGTCCGATGATGACAAGAGCGGCTCGAACACGAGTGAAGCCGACAAGCGGGCGAAGGCGGTGGACTGCTCCAAGCAGGCCGACGAGAAGAAATTGCACGGCGCGGCCCGCAAGAAGTTCCGCGAGAGCTGCAAAAGCGGGAAGTAGCGTCCAGTCGTCTCCACAACGCAAGCCGCGGACTTTGTCCGCGGCTTTTCTCGCCACGCGCAAGGCGTGCCGGGAACCGCGGCGGTATGCGCCCATTTGCCGGCAAACCTCGCATCAGGATTGCCCATGAACGCTCCGACCAAGCATCCCGAACCGCCGTTCGAGGCCCAGACGCAGAGCTTCCCGGGTCACGGCACCAGGATGAAACCCAAGCCCGACCACGGCGAGGAGACCTACAAAGGCTCCGGCCGGCTCGCCGGCAAGCGCGTCATCATCACTGGAGGCGACAGCGGCATCGGCGCGGCGGTGGCGATCGCTTTCGCGCGGGAAGGCGCCGACGTAGCGATCGCCTACCTCGACGAGGACGACGACGCCGAGGAGATCAAAGCCTGGGTGGAGAAAGCCGGGCGCAAGTGCGTGCTGATCCCGGGCGACATCAGCACCCCCGAGCATTGCCGGCATGTCGTCGAGACCGCCGCAAAGGAACTCGGCGGCCTTGAAATCCTCGTCAACAACGCCGCGTATCAGAAGGTCGAGCGAAAGTTCGAGGATATCGAGATCGCCGATTGGGACAAGACCTTCCAGGTCAACATCAATGCGATGTTCTACATGACCAAGTTCGCCGTGACGCACATGAGCGAGGGCGGCGCGATCGTGAACACCTCCTCGGTCAACTCGAAGCACCCGATGCCGTCGCTGTTGGCCTACAGCGCGACCAAGGCGGCCATCTCCAACTTCACCGTCGGGCTGGCGCAGTCGCTGGCGGAGAAGGACATCCGCGTCAATGCCGTGCTGCCCGGCCCGATCTGGACGCCCTTCATACCTTCAGGCATGGAGGAGGAACAGATCAAGAGCTTCGGCTCCAACACGCCGATGGGCCGCCCCGGCCAGCCAGCGGAACTCGCGCCCTCGTACGTGATGCTCGCCTCCGACGAATCGAGTTACACCACCGGCGCGCTCGTCGTTGTGGCCGGCGGCATGCCGATCTTCTGAGCCTCGCACCAGCCGAAAGCCCAATGCCCGATCCCGTCATCGAACCCGAGCCCGTTCGCCAACCGCCCCCTGACCCGGTACCGCGCGAGCGGCCGGGCGAGCCGCCGCTCTCCGTGCCGATCCCACCCGAGCCGAAGCCCGAGGCGCCCGACCCCAAGCCCGGCGTGCCGCCGCTTTCCATACCGGTGCCGCCGCAGACCCCGCGTCAGCCCGGCGAGCCTCTCCCGGGCGAGCCGCCGTTGAGCGTTCCGGTTCCGCCCGAAAGCGACCCCGCCGTACCGACGCCGGAGGAGCCGAACCCATCCCCGGTGCGGTCGCCGACGCCGAGCGAAACGCCGCCGGCCGAGCCGGTCAACGTGCCCTCGCCCGCGCCCGGCGAGATCGAAAACCCCGGCGAACAGGCCCCGATCGGCGTGCCGCCATCGGGTCCGCAGGAGATGCCGGCTCCTTCGCCTTCTTCGCCCGGGACCACCATGGAGACGCGCGCATGAACAAGCTGAAGCTCTTCACCAGCCCGTCGGTGTTCCCCAATCCGCAGCGCGTGCGGCTGCTGATGCACGAGAAGGGTATCGTCGCTGAGGTCGAGGAGCAGGTGCTCGACATGATGAAGGCCGGCGAGCAGCGCCAGTGGCGGCACCTCGAGCGCAATCCTTGGGGCGAAACGCCCGCACTAGAACTGCCCGACGGCACCTTCCTTTCGGAAGCTTCCGCCATCGGACGCTATCTCGACCAGAGCTTTCCCGGCCGCAAAATCATGGGCGAAAGCCCGGCGGAGAAGGCGCGGGACGCGATGTGGGACGACCGCGTCTGGGTGCAGATCCTCTACCGTCTCACCACCATGTTCCACGTGCTGACCGACGGCCTCGGCTTTAAGCTGGAGCCGGTGCACAACGCCGAATGGGGCCAATATTGCCGGCTGCAGGCGCAGATCCACGCCGGCAAGGTCGACGCCCATCTCGCCGACGGCCGCGAATGGCTGCTCGGCGGGCCGGAGCCGACCTTCGCCGACATCACGCTGTGCACCACGATCGCCTTCTCCAAGTTCCCGGTCATCGCCACGCCGCTCGACGAGCGCTTCAAGCACCTCGACGCCTTCTGGCAGCGCTGGAAAACCCGCGACAGCTTCCGCCGCGCCTACGGCGACGGCAAGAGCGGGCTGGCGGAGCTCGAGCCGGCCAAGACCTGACGGTCGGCTCTACCGACGAAGCAGCCAGGCCACGGCACCCGCGCCGGCGGCTCGGCCTGTCGCGAAGCAGGCGGTGAGCAGGTAGCCGCCGGTCGGCGCCTCCCAGTCGAGCATCTCGCCGGCGACGAAGGTGCCGGGCCGGGCACGCAGCATGAGGTCGGCATC
>CAXTQM010000224.1:0-4972 GCA_964246205.1 uncultured Beijerinckiaceae bacterium
CTGCTGACGCATCCTCTCGGCCGCCGGGACACGGAAGCGGTAATCGCCTCGACCATTTCCTCCAGGCTCTCGATGGCCCGGCAGAAGCCGCTGGTGCAGATCGTCTTGTCTGGCATCCTTCTCCAGTTCGAGCGCACCCAAAGCAGACCTCCGGAATGTCTGAAAGGGACCAACAGCCGACCTAATCGCAATCCAGCTTGTCCGTGGTTTTAGCTTGCAGGCTGATGATCTGTCAGCCTTAAACTTCAGCAGCAGTGCGAGGTCACCATAAGGTCACCAAGTCAAGAGCGTCTAATCCCATCGACTAAGTGGATAGAGAAATAAGATAGCGAAAAGAACCACTTAAATGGTGCCGCAAGAGGGAATCGAACCCCCGACCCCCTCATTACGAATGAGGTGCTCTACCAACTGAGCTATTGCGGCATGATGCGACCGCTCTTAGCCGACCCGCCGGTGCCTTGGCAACCGGTGTCAGCCGGACGTGTAACGCCGACGCGGACTCTCTCCCGACGCGTCATGAGGCTCGGCCGCCATTGCAAGTGCGGCTCGCTCCACCTGCGCAACGGGCGTCGCATTTTCAGTGTGGACCGAAGGCGTCGCCATCATCCCGGCTGCACGGTCGCGCTCCTGCGGGTTGTCGTAGAGCGATGGCGGAAGCTCGGCCGGCTGCGGTACGGGTTGCGGTGCTTCGGCTGAAGCTGCCGGCGCTTCGATCGCCTGTGACCTGGCCCCGATTTGTGGCGCGGCCTCGGCCGGCGGCAAGCTCGCCTGCGCAGGCGCGGCGAGCGTCGGCTCGCGACGCGGCGGCAGCGCATCCATGACGGTTCCGGGGCGCTCGATCGGCACTTGCCATTGGAAAGCATCGAGACGCCCGGTGGTCGGCGAAATTGGGCCCCATTCCTCGTAGACGTTACCGTCGGCCATCCACGCTGGATCAAGCACAGCGCGCGATGCCCGGGCGAGCCACTCGCGCCACAAACCGTGGTCGCCGTGCTCGGCCTCCTCTAATTCGGCCATGAGTAGGCACATCTTCACGGTTGGGCGCCTGCCCTCGCCGACCAGCGGTTCCATCGCCTCGCGCGCGGCGGCATAGTCGGTGTTGGCCAGCGCGGCGCGCGCCACGGTCTGCCGGCCAATGGGCTCGAAGGTGGAGAGGCCCATGAGCGTGCGGGCGCGACTCAATCGATCCGTCGTGCTGTCGCCGGGACGGACGTCCATGTAGGCTTGGGCGACATCGGGATGAGGGCAATTCGGCCAGGCCTTCTCGATCAACTTGGAGGCCTTGCGGATGTCGCCCCGGCGCGACAGCACCCTGGCCGCCAGCACCACCGCAGGGACGAGATCGGGCGCCCGCTTCATCGCCGCACGGGCGAGGCTCAGCGCCTCGTCGGGCGCACTCATCTCCTTGTCCTGGCCGATCGCCGTCTCGAGGACCGCGCGCTGGCGCTCCCCGGTCTCCTTGTCCAACTGCTTGATGGCGAGGGCCGCCTCGACCGTGCGGAGCGCCTGTTCCCAATCGCCGGTCGTGGAGTGATGCGCGAGTTGCGCCTGCGCCGTCCAAGGTAGCGGCTGCGCCTTGTGCGCCGCTGCCGCGAAATGGTGGGCGGCCTCGTCGTCGCCGCGCCGGTCGGCTTCGGCGTGAAGCCCGCGCAGGCCGAGCACGCGCGTGTCCTCACGTTGCGCCAGTTCCTGATAAGCGAGAATGGCGGCATGCGAGTCGCCGTTGAGCTGCGCGGATTGCGCCCGCAGCATGAGCGCGAGCGGGTCGTTGCTAAGTTGGCGAGTCGCTTGTGCACTGGCGCGGACGGCGGTGCGGGCATCGCCTGAATGGACGGCAACCAGCCCGCGCGATAGCGCGTCGTAGCCCTTCTCGCGACGGCGCTGGCGAGCCGAATAGGCGACGAGACTCGGCAGGCCTACGATCACCCGGAAGACAATCCAGAGGATGATCGCGGCGACCGCGATAGCGATGACAAGCAGCGCCGCCGAGGTCTCGAGCTGGTAACCGAACCAATTCATCGAAATATGGCCGGGGTGCTCGACGAAGTAAACACCGCCCCACGCGATCAGCCCGAGCATCACGAAGAAGAAGAAAAGACGGATCATCAAAGAACCTTACAGGCGCCGCGGCGCGCGATGGACATCGTCACGACTTGTTGGCGCCGAGCGCGTCGATGGCCGAGTGCTGGAGATCGCGCGCGGCGCCGAGCGCCTCGACGCTGGTCTTGGCGAGCGCACCCCAATCCTGCGACTTGGCCTTGGCCGCGTCGGGCAGCTTCTGCCACACCGCGTAGGCACCCATCACGTCGCCGTGGGAAAGGTCGGCCTCGATCAGGTTGACGCGCGAGGTGAGGTCGTCACCGGTGGCGCCGTCGTTGCGGCGAACGCTGACAAGACCGAAAAGGCCGTGTTCGAGGCGTTGGCCGAAATTGGCATTGACCGGCGCGTTGTTGCCGCTGGCGATCACCGGATCGGCGAGGGGCTTCCACTTCGCCAGCAGCGTCTGCGCCGAAGACACGCCATTGGAGGCATTCTCGCGCAGGACAGAGATCTTGGCAGCATCGGCCTTCAGCGAGGCCAAGGCGTCGACCTGCCGAGTGTAGGGCTGGCCGGCATCGATCTGCTGCACCAGGCTGTCGGTCACGACGGCGAGCGCCGGGCTGCCGAGCTTGCCTTCCAGCGCCTTCTGCTTGGTTTGCACGCTGTCCACGCCCGATTGTGCGCCGGCGGCCTGCTTCTCCGCCCCGTCGGCCTTCTTCAAGGCGCCGGCGACGGCAATCGTCAAACCGGCGAGCTTGTCGCCGAGCTGCTTCTGCTCGCCCTTGACGGCGTCGAGGGCGGATTGCGCGGCTGCGGCCTGCTTCTGCGCGTCGGCGGCCTGTTTCTGCGCACCGGAGAGGTTGCCCTGCAGCGCCTCGATCTTGTCGGCGGCGCCGGACTTGCTGCTGTCCTGCGCCTGCAGCGCGGCGGTGCGCGTCCTAACTTCGTCGAGTGCGGCCTGCAGGCCGGCGATCTTGCCGGCCGTGCCGGCGTCCGCCGGGCTCGGCGTGGCTGCCGATGGCTGCTGCGCCGCGGCGGTCTGCTGCTGCGGCTTGGAAGAGCCCGCCGCCGGCGATCGCGGCGAGGCGTCCTGGTCGTCGGCCGTCGCCGCTACCTTGCTGGAGCCGGTGATCTGCTGCTCGACCGCAGCCATTTTGCTTTGAAGGTCGGAGAGTCCGGACTGCAGCTTGGTCACCTCGGGCCGCGGATCGGGCCGTTTGTCGACCGCATCGACCCGCGAAGACAGGGCGGCGATCTGCTGCTGCGCGCCGGCTTCACCCGACTGCGAATAGACGAGCCAAGCGCTGCCGGCGCCGATCAGCGCGCCGACCACGAGGCCGGCCGCCACCGGCAACAGCGAGCGCCCGCGTTCCTTTTGCGCCGATGGGTCGCCGACGGGTTGATGCAATTCAGGCGTTGCAGCCGTCGTACTCTGGCCGCCGATGTGAAACGCATCGTGCTCCGGCTTGGAAAGGGCACTGTCGTGGCTGGCTTCGTAGGGACGGGCGTCGTCGCGCGACGAGCCTTCGCGGAAGTCTTCGCCGTGATGCGTGGGAAGCGTTTCGCTGGTCTCGGCGACGTGGTCGTGACTCTCGTGGCCTGCCATCACGGGATCGACGCCGCCCTCTGCGTCCATCTCGTGCGCCGGTACGAGGCGCTCGACCTCGGGTTCGCCGGCTGCATCGAGCGGGCCGCGACGATCGCTCGCCGTCCACTCGGTCAGCTGGCCCTTGTCGCTTGCCGCAGGCGGATGGTCGGCCGACACGTTTCCCGGCTTCGCGCCCTTGTCGTCGTCCGCCATCTCGATCTCCACTGCGTCGAACGTATCTAGTGTGTTTTCTGAGATGGCGATACGCGCCCGTATACGACCGCTAACGCCGGTCGTCCGGCTCGGTTCGCGGCCGCGCTCGCGCCGGGGGGCGACGGTGACGACGTCATCTTCGATCGGACGGGCCGGTTGCAGTAGTCGGTACGAGGCTGCCGGCGCCCGGGCTATCGAAACCGGGTCTCATTTTTGCGAGCAGGTCTGTTCGACGCTGCAGCCCCAAGGTGTTCGTCGTTTCGTAACGACGTTCCTTATCGGTCGTTTAACGCGTGACTATCAGCGTCTCACCATAAGGAAGCTGATATGATTTTTCTCGACGAGGGTGCCTATCTCATCCGCCAGGGAGATGTCCCGACCTGCGGCTACCTGATCGAGCGCGGCAGCGTGGACGTGCTGTTCGAATGCGATGGCGGCGAGCGGCAGTTGGCGGTGCTCGGCGAAGGCGAGATCGTCGGCGAAATGGCTTTGATCGACCGGGCGCCTCGTTCGGCGAGCGTCCGCGCGCGAGAGGCGTGCATGCTGCTGCCGATCACCGCGGAAAGCCTCGAGAAACGTCTCGCGGTCGCCGATCCGGTTTTGCACCTCGTGCTCGGGACCGTCCTCGACCGTTTCAGAGCCATGCTCGGCGCGAGCGACTCGCCGCCGCCCGCGACCGGCTGTGCTCCTTCTCGAACAGCCTCTTCGCGGGCCGCCGCCAATGCCGAGCTTCGACTCGAACGCGAGTTCGCCGACGCCCTCGTCGAAGGACAGATTTCCGTTCACTACCAGCCGATCGTCCGCCTTAGCGACGGCTGCCTCACCGGCTTCGAGGCCCTGGCGCGCTGGCTGCACCCGGAGCGCGGGCTGATCCCGCCGACAACGTTCGTGCCGATCGCGGAGGCCAGCGGATCGAGCGGGGCGCTCACGCGCGTCTGCTTGGCGCAGGTGATGCGCGACCTGCCGGCCCTGCGGGCGCGCCGCGCCGCGCGCCGGAGCCACGTCGGCGATCCGCGCATCTCCGTGAACATCTCGGGCCACGACCTGATGATCCCGGGCTTCGTCGACGCGCTCGTGGCGATTGTGCGGGACGGCGGCGGCAGCCCGGACGACATCACGTTGGAACTCACC
>CAXTQM010000225.1:0-4961 GCA_964246205.1 uncultured Beijerinckiaceae bacterium
CGCGCTGACCATCGCCGTTGGCATCATCGGCGCCACGGTCATGCCGCACGCGATCTACCTGCACTCCGGCCTGACGCAGGCCCGGCTGGAGCAGCCGACGCCGCGCGAGCGCCGGCTGCTGCTGCGCTTATCCAACCGCGAGGTCGTGGTTGCGCTGGCCTTCGCCGGCGCGGTCAACCTGGCGATGGTGATGATGGCGGCGGCGGCCTTCCATCTCGGGCACAGCGACGTCGCCGACATCCAGAAGGCCTACGTCACGCTGACGCCGCTGCTCGGCGCCGGCGCTGCGGCCGTGTTCCTGGTGTCGCTGATCGCGTCGGGCGTGTCGTCCTCGGTGGTCGGTACGATGGCCGGGCAGATGATCATGCAGGGCTTCGTCGGCTTCGCGATCCCCGTCTGGATGCGCCGCCTGGTGACCATGGTGCCGGCCTTTGTCGTGGTGGCGCTCGGCGTCGACGAGACGCGCGCGCTGGTGCTGAGCCAGGTCGTGCTGAGCATCGTGCTACCGGTGCCGATGCTGGCGCTGCTTTGGTTTACGACGCGCCGCCAGACGATGGGCGAGTTCGTCAATTCGCGCGCAACGACGATCGCGGCCCTGATCGGAACGATCGTGGTGCTCATCCTGAACGTCGTGGCGCTGCTGCAGATCGCCGGCATCGCGTTCCGCGGACTGTCCGCGCCGGCATCCTGACATCCCCGCCCGCCGAGAATAGTGTTGGATTGCGCGATCTGGTAGTGGATCGGTGATGTCCAGCCTCGTCGCAGGCCGCAGGCAGACAGCCGCCATGCTCGACCCCGTTCTCCTGCGCACCTTTCTCGTCATCGCCGAAGGTCACAGCTTTTCCGAAACCAGCCGCAAGCTGGAGCTGCGCCAGTCAACAGTGAGCGACCACGTCCGCCGCCTGGAACAGCATCTCGGCCGCCAACTCTTCGTGCGCGATACGCATTCGGTGGTGCTGACCGCCGACGGCGAGGCGCTGATCGGCTACGCCCGGCTGATTCTCGAGACCGCCGACCGCGCAGAAAAGTTCTTCGCCGGCACGCGGACACGCGGGCGGCTGCGCTTCGGCACCACCGAGGATCTGGTGCTGACCTTTCTGCCCGACGTGCTCGAGGGCTTCACCCGCGACCACCCCGACACCGACCTCGAGTTGACGGTCGCGCTGTCCTCGAACCTCATGCAGCGTTTCGATGACGGCGATCTCGACCTGGTGTTCTGCAAGCGCTGGGCGGGCGAGGACCGCGGCGAGCTGGTCTGGCGCGACCAGCTCGTCTGGCTCGGCCGCCCCGACGAGTGGCGGCGCGACATGATCCGCGGCGGCGGCCTGCCGCTGATCTCCTACCCGCCGCCGAGCGTGACCCGCGCCATCGCGCTCGAAACGCTGTCACGAGCCGACATCGGCTGGCGGTTCGCCTGTACCAGCGACACGCTGTCCGGGCTCGTCGCCGCCACCCGGGCCGGCCTCGGCATCATGGTCATCTCGCGCTCGCTGGCGCCCGATGGCCTCGTCGAGCTGCCGCCCGACGCCCTTCCCGACCTGGGAATGCTCGACTTCGTGCTGCTGCGCCACTCCAGGCGCTCGCGCGCGCCCGTCGCCGAACTCGCCGCCGCCATCATGTCGCGCACGCGCGGGCTGGCGGCGGACGACACACGCATCCGGCTCGCCTCCTCGCCGGCTCCATGCTAGGCGGCCCGGCGAACCTGGACCCGTGCCGATGCGTCCGCTGCAGATCCTGCCCTCGATCCTCTCCGCCGATTTCGCGCGTCTCGCCGAGGAGGTGCGCGCGGTGGTCGAGGCCGGCGCCGACGTGCTGCACCTCGACGTCATGGACGGCCATTTCGTGCCCAACATCACCTTCGGACCGCCTGTCGTGAAGGCGATGCGGCCGCACACCGACAAGCCGTTCGACGTCCACCTGATGATCGCGCCGGCCGACCCCTACCTCGAGGCATTCGCGCAAGCCGGCGCAAATTCGATCATCGTCCACGCCGAAGCAGGGCCGCACCTGCATCGCTCTCTGCAGACGATCCGCGCGGCCGGCTGCGACGCCGGCGTCGCCGTCAACCCCGGCACGCCGGTCGAGGCCGTGCGCGACGTGCTCGACATCGCCGACCTTGTCCTGGTCATGACGGTGAACCCCGGCTTCGGCGGGCAGAGCTTCCTGCCCTCCTGTGTCGACAAGGTGCGGGCGGTGCACGCGATGATCGCCGGGCGGCCTGTCGACATCGAGGTCGACGGCGGCATCGACGCCGACACGGCGGGCGCGGTTGTAAGAGCAGGCGCTAATCGCCTCGTCGCCGGCAGCGCCGTGTTCCGCGACGGCCCGGCGGGCTACAAGACCCACATCGAAGCGATCCGCCGCGCCGCGCTCGTCGCGCGCGGGGAGATGGCGTAGAGCGCATCCCGCGCAACCGCTACACGAAGTTGGCTTCCACACCTTCGACGTCGACCATGACGTCGTCACGCTCGACCCGCAGCGGGTATTCGGCCAGGCGGCAGCGCTTGCCCTCGAGGCACTTGCCCGAGCGCCCGTCGAACACCCAGTCGTGGTGCGGGCAGACCAGCGCGTCGCCGTCGAAGCGCGCGTCGGCGAGGGGCTCGCGCGCGTGCGGACAGAAGCCTTGGAAGGCGCGTGGCGAGCCGCCTCGCGGCCACAGGATCAGCACGAGCTTACGCTCGACCGCCGCAACCTCAAGACCGCCCTCGACGAGGTCATCGCGGCGACAGGCCTTCGCAAACATGCCCGTCGCGGCCTCAAGTCGCCGATGGCGGAAAGGTCTTGGGCGCAGGGCTGATCGGAACGGCCTTG
Organism: uncultured Beijerinckiaceae bacterium; assembly: GCA_964246205.1. Lineage (GTDB taxonomy): Bacteria > Pseudomonadota > Alphaproteobacteria > Rhizobiales > Beijerinckiaceae > RH-AL1. The sequence goes on from CAXTQM010000225.1 coordinate 2,812, forward strand.
CCGCTGTTGATCTGCAGCACGGCGAGACCACGGTCGTTCAGCCCGTCGCCGCGAAAGCGGAACACGCCGTCGGCGCCGGAGAAGCCGGAGCGGTTGAGCAGCACGGTGTCGGAGAAGCGCTGCGCCCCCTGCGAGCGGGCGAGTGCCGCGACCAGTGACACGGCATCGTAGGACAAGGTCGCGATGCGCGTAGGATCGACGTTGTACTTCGCCCGGTAACGCGCGGCGAAGGCGTTGAAGCCGCCGTTCTCGGGAGCCGCGAACCAGGCGCCCTGCAGCGCCGGCAGCGCCAGCACGCGCGGGTCGTTCCACAAGCCGGTGCCGAGGATCTGCACGCGCTTGGGATTGATGCCGGCGGCGTTCAGCGCCGACGACATCGCCGGCATGGCGTCGGCCTGCTCGGGTATGAAGAGCGTGTCGATGCCCTCGCCAAGCGCGGCGATCTTCTGCACCGCCGCCTCGCGCGTGTCCGGCTTGAAATGCTCGATCCCCAGCACGCGGACGCCGCGCTTGGCCGTCTCGGCCTGGAACTCGGCGTCGGCGACGCGGCCGTAGTCGTTGTCGGGAATCAGCGCCGCCACCGACTTCTTGCCGCGCGCGGCGGCGAAATCGACGACGCGATCGACGTAGCTCTCGATCAGGAACGACAGCAGATAGGAGCCGTGCGAGGCCGCCGACGTGTCGGTGGAAAAGGCGATCATCGGCTTGCCGGCGTTGTGCACCACCTTGGAGACTTCTCGCACGTCGGGGGCGAACAGCGGCCCGATCACGATCTCGGCGCCATCCGAGAGGGCCTGAGTGGCGGCATCGCGCGCGCTGTCGGGACTCGAACGGTCGTCGCGCACCAGAAGCGTGACGTCGTTGGCGGCGGAATCGGCGTAGGCGAGATCTGCGGCGTTGCGCAGCGACTGCCCGACAACTGAGGGCTGACCGTTGGAGGAGGTCAGCGGCAGGATAAGCGCGACCTTGACCGGGCCGGAGCCGATCGCGCCCGGCCCTCCGCCAGCGGCGTCCGGTGCGCCGGGCAGCGCCGACGACTTCACCCTGCCGACCGGCGCGTTGAGCGAGGTGTCGGGATCGCCGGCAATCTTGCCAGGGCCGCTGCCGACTGTCGAGCCACAACCCGCCAGGCCGACAACCAGGACAGAGCCGGCGGCGAGACCGACAAGCTTCGATCGGATCGACTGGTCCAACGCCACTCCTTGCGCGGCCAGCGGCCGAATTCCTACTTGGAATGTCGGCGGTCGCCGCCGCACGCCACTGTTGGCATAAAAAGATCAAGTTCCTGCGCCCAAAAGATGGCCGTGGCGATAGCGGATAGCGGGGAACAAGGTTCTTCTCTTCCGTCGCAACGGCTTGCGGCGTGAAAGGTGTGTCTAGGCTCTCGCGAAGACTATTGATGCGGGCGACTTGCCGGCGCCCGGCAAAGCTGCTGCGGTGGCATCATGAGCGATGCGCCCTCGTCCTACACCGCCTTCGGCCTCCGGGCCGAGGCCGAGCCGATCCCGCCGGGGCTCCACGTGGTGGCGACGCCGATCGGCAACCTCGGCGACATCTCGTTCCGCGCGCTGGCGACGCTGGCGGCGGCAGATCTCGTGGTGGCCGAGGACACGCGCGTGACGAAGACGCTGCTCGCGCACTACGGCATCACCACGCCGCTGTTCGCCTACCACGAGCACAATGCCGACGCCGTGCGGCCGCAGCTGCTGGCGCGGCTCGAGGCAGGCCAGGCGCTGGCGCTGGTCTCGGACGCCGGCACGCCGCTCGTCTCCGACCCCGGCTTCCGGCTCGTCGGCGAGGCGCTGACGCGGGCGGTCGACGTCACCTCTGTGCCTGGTCCCTCGGCGGTGCTGGCCGGGCTGGTGGGGGCCGGGCTGCCGACCAGCCGCTTCTTCTTCGAGGGGTTCCTGCCGCCCAAGAGCGCGGCGCGGCGCCAGCGCATCGCCGCGGTCGCGGCGGTGCCCGGCACGCTGGTGTTCTTCGAATCGTCGCGGCGCCTGACCGAGATGGTGACCGACCTCGCCGCGGTGCTCGGGCCTCGCGACGCCGCCGTGGCGCGCGAGCTCACCAAGATGTTCGAGGCGGTGAAGCGTGGCACGCTGCCCCAGCTCGCCGCCGCGCTGGCCGCCGGCGAGCCGCTGCGCGGCGAG
>CAXTQM010000226.1:0-4953 GCA_964246205.1 uncultured Beijerinckiaceae bacterium
CTGCTGCACAGCGTCAACGCCGCCGCGAGCGCCTTCGAGGTGCGGCCTCTCTTCGAGCATTACGCCGAGACGCGGCCGGTCTACGCGCTCGACCTGCCGGGCTTCGGGTTTTCCGCGCGCGAGAAGCGGGTCTACACGCCGCGCCTGATGACGGATGCCATCCACGTCGCCGTGACCGCAATCCGCGCCCGCCACGGCGGGGCGCCCGTCGACGCGATCGCCCTTTCTCTGACCTGCGAATACCTCGCCCGCGCCGCGCTCGAGAAGGGCGAGGATTACCGCTCGCTCGGCCTGATCAGCCCGACCGGCTTCGACCGGGTGCTCTCGGGCGAGGGCAGAGCCCAGAGCAATCGCGGCAATCCCGTCACCAAGGCGATCCTCTCGGTGCCGGGCATCGGCGGTCCGCTGTTCGATCTCTTCGTCACCAAGCCGAGCATGCGCAAGTTCCTGGAGCGCACCTGGGGCTCGAAGCACATCGACGAGGCGCTGTTCCACTATGACCAGCTCACCGCGCATCAGCCCGGCGCCCGCCACGCGGTGCTGGCCTTCATCGAGGGCTACCTGTTCCCCGACGACGTGACGCGCCTCTACAAGCTGCTCGAGCTGCCGGTCTGGACCTGCCACGGCACCCGCGGCGTGTTCACCGACTTTCGCAAGGAGAAGGAGATTGCAGACCGCCCGAACTGGCATTTCGCCAGCTACGACACCGGCGCCTTCCCGCATTTCGAACGGCTCGCCGACGTCCTGCGCGACTACGATGCCTTCGCGGCGACGCTGCCGCACTCCTGACCTCCTCCGTCAGCCGGCGGCGGTCTCGGCCTGGGCCGCAACTGGCAGGGTCTCGCCGGGGATGAAGGCGTCGAAGGCGGCCCAGAACTGCGCCCGCACCGCCTCCGTCTCCATCATGATCTGGTGGCAGGCTTTCGGCAGGACTAGGCAGGAGCCCGCCTTGAGCCGCAGCGCGAAGCGCTCGGTCGCCGCCGTGTCGACGATGCGGTCGGCGCCGGCGGCGACGATCAGGATCGGCACGAGGGTCTCCACCGCGTAGAACGGGTCCTCGAAGCGTCGCATCAGCTTGAACGCGCCGGCCAGCCATCTCACCGTGGGCGACCCCACGGCGAGCTTCGGCAGCTGGGCGACGGCGGTGGCGAGCCTCACGTACTCTCGCCTGTCGCGGGTGAGCACGTTGCCCTCGAACGGCCGCGCCATCGGCGAGTCCTCCCGGCCGCCGGGCACCAGCCGCGAACCCAAGCCCGCCGCATCCACCAGCCGCGTCAGGCGGCGCACGCTCTTCCTGTAGCGCAGCGGCACGTCGATCATCGGCGCCGACAGCACCAGCCGCTCGAACGGCGAGGTGGCGTCGTGAGCCTGGTCGATCAGGATCGCACTTCCCATGGAATGGCCGAGCCCGTACCAGGGCCGCGGCGCGAAAGCGCGCAGCACCTGCGTCTCGATGGCGACAAGGTCGCGGCGGTAGGCGGCGAAGCTGGAAACGTGACCGTAGCGCCCGGCGCGTATCTCGCGGTCCGACTGGCCCTGTCCGCGCCAGTCCCAAACCACGACGTCGAAGCCGCGTGCCGCCAGGGCGCCGATCACCTCGTAATATTCCTCGATGAATTCGCTGCGGCCGATCGCGACCGCCACGGTGCCGCGCACCGCGCGCGGCGCCGGCCAGCGCGCCACCCGGAGCCGCAGCCCATCGCGGGTGCGCACCCCCGACACGATCGCGCCCGGGGGCATGGTGTTACCGGCGGTTTCGAAGAGCTCCATGCGGCGTGCGCCTTGGCGGATCGACGGCCCTTGCGGCCGCTTTTCGCCACCCCCAGATCATGCCTGCGCGGTTCGTGACGAACGCGCAACGTCCCGAGCGAGGCCGGCCGATCCGGCGGTCTTCGCTCTCATTCATGTCGCTTCATTCGGAGGATATGTCCATGCGTCCCTACGATCTCTCTCCCCTCTACCGCTCGACCGTCGGCTTCGACCGGCTGTTCGCCATGCTCGATCAGGCTTCCGGCCCGGACGGTGCCGTCGCCGGCTACCCGCCCTACAACATCGAGCGCACTGGCGAGCACGACTATCGCATCAGCGTCGCCGTCGCCGGCTTCGCCGAGAAGGACCTCGCCATCGAGTCGCGCGAGAACACGTTGACCATTCGCGGGTCGAAGGAAAGCGCCCAGCTGGCCAAGGAAGGCAAGCGCGAGGTGCTCCACCAGGGCATCGCCGCCCGCGCCTTCGAGCGCCGGTTCCAGCTCGCCGACCAGGTCCAGGTCCTCGGTGCCAGCCTGGAGAACGGCCTGCTCCACGTCGATCTAGTCCGCGAGATCCCGGAGGCGCAGAAGCCGCGCCAGATCCCGATCGGCAAGGTCGCGTCGGGCCCGCGCGTAGTCGAGGCGCCCAAGGCGGCCTGATCCGCATCGCTTCGCGAAGAGGGCGTCCGCAAGGGCGCCCTTTTTCATGACAGGGGCGGAGCGCGCCGCTAGTCTGCCGGATCAACGAGGGGATAGGTTCGTGCCGCCCGACGATCTCCCGCCCGACACCAAGCTGACCCGCTCCAAGCAGCGCTGGGCCGACGAGGGCAAGTTCCTTACCGGGCACCAGGCGCGGCCCGACGCCGAGCGGCTGCCGCCCGGCCAGCACCTCGTGCGCGACTGGCCGGTGCTCGACCTCGGCGTCACGCCCAACGTGCCGCGCGAGCGCTGGACGCTCGATATCACCGGTGCCGTCGCCCACCCGCTGCACTGGGACTGGTCGGCGTTCCAGGCGCAGAAGCAGGACACGCTCGTCACCGACATCCACTGCGTCACCACATGGTCGCGCTACGACAACAAGTGGCAGGGCCTCGCCACGACGCGCTTGCTCGATCTCGTCGCACCGCTGCAGGGCGCCAGCCATGTCGTGCTCTACGGGTCGGACGGCTATACCACGAACCTGCCGCTGGCCGATTTCGCCGCGCCCGACGCGATGATCGTGCATTCGTGGGACGGCAAGCCGCTGACGCGCGACCACGGCGGCCCGGTGCGCCTGATCGTGCCGCACCTCTACCTCTGGAAAAGCGCCAAATGGCTCAAGGCGATCGAGGTCAGGACCGGCGACGAACCCGGCTTCTGGGAGGTGCGCGGCTACCACAATCGGGGCGACCCATGGGCCGAACAGCGCTATAGCGACGATTGAGGCCGGGCGCGGCCTGGCACGGGGACGACGACGATGGCATCGGGATCGGCGGCACGGCGGGACAAGACCGCACCGCGCGACAAGCGGGCGCGCCGCCCTTCGCCGCCGCGCCGCAAGCCGGCGACCGTGCTGCCCTGGTACCTCATCGTGCTGGGCACGGCAGTCGCCGCCTCGCCCAGCGTCGCGCAGCAGCGCGCCGTGGCCGTGCTCTCCGATACGGGCGGCGACAACACCGATCCGCTGCCCACCTATTCGCCGGACTGGCTGAAGGAGAGCCGCCGCGCCCGCAAGCTGTGGACCACGGTTAACCGGGTCATCAACCGCATGGGCGACGACAACCTCAGCCTGGTCGCCGCCGGCATCGCCTTCTACGCCATGTTCTCGATCTTCCCCGCGCTCGGCGCACTGGTGTCGATCTACGGGCTGTTCGGCGACACGCATGTCGTGCAGGCGCAGGTGCAGCAACTGACGGTCCTGCTGCCCAACGAGACGGCCAAGCTCATCGACGGTTCGCTCAACGGCCTGCTCGCCAAGCCGAGCTCGAGCCTCAACTTCGGCCTGCTCGTCAGCCTCGGCATCGCCATCGTGGCGGCGCGCAACGGCGTGTCCTCGATGATGAGCGGGCTCAACATGGCGATGGAGAAGCGCGAGACGCGCTCGTTCATCACGCTCAACATTATGGCCGTCGTGCTGACGGTCGCCGCGATCGTCTTCGTCATCGTCGTGCTGACGGCGGTCGCGGTCATCCCCATCGTGATCGCCTTTCTGCCGTTCGACGACAGCTGGCGCAGCATCCTGGCCTATTCGCGCTGGCCGGTGCTCGGCCTGTTCGTGATCCTCGCCATCGATCTCGTTTATCGCTTCGCGCCGAGCGTGGAGCGGCCGAGTTGGCATTTCTTCAGCGTCGGCACCCTGTTCTCCGCCGCGCTGTGGATCTTCGGCTCCTACCTGTTCTCGCAATACGTCACGCGCTTCGGCAGCTACGACACGACCTACGGCTCGCTCGGCGCCGTCGTGGTGCTGCTGCTGTGGTTCTGGCTGTCGGCGCTGATCATCCTGCTCGGCGCGGTGATCGATGCCGTGCGCGCCGAGATGAAGCGTCGATAGCGGATCACGCGAGTGAAGCCGCTGGCGGTTGCCGGAAGCGGCGGTTCTGTGTCTGGCGTCCTCCGCCCTTACGGCATCGCCTCGGCGCAATCGAGGTCGACGTCGCCGGTGATGCCCGGCACGGCGCCGTTCTCGCTGTGCTGCCGGACCGTCCAGGTGCGGGTGCCGTATTCCTCCGGCAGCGCGCGGCCGAGGCCGCGAACCCACAGCGGATAGTCCGTCAGGGCGCCGTCGAGCACATCCGAGTAGAAATCGCGCGGCGCGTAGATCATTGGGCGGCGGCCGGTGGCGCGCTCCATGGCAGCGAGGATGATCTTCATGTCGGCCAGCGCCTTGTCGCGCGGCACCGTGCCGGGACAGGTCCGCGATCCCGGGTTCCACTCGACGTCGAGCACTGGCGGCAGGGCGTCGGGGTCGTCGGGCACGTTGGCGACGAACCAGCGCGCCTGGTCCGCCGCCGGGCGGCACCAATAAACGAAATGGTAGGCGCCGCGGCGCACGCCGGCGGCCTCGGCGTGGGCCCAGTTGCGGTGGTGGGCCGGGTCGAGGTGGTCGCCGCCCTCGGTGGCCTTGATCCAGGCGAAGCGGATGCCGGAGCCCGCCACCGCCGCCCAGTCGATGTCGTTCTGGTGGCGCGAGACGTCGATGCCGCGCACGCGGCAGGCCGGAGAGGGC
>CAXTQM010000227.1:0-4942 GCA_964246205.1 uncultured Beijerinckiaceae bacterium
GGCGCAGAGCCGCCGCGGTGGAGGGCGGCAGCCGCGTCGCCGCCAGCACCAGGGCCGCCAGCGCCAAGGCGGCCACCGGCGCGAAATGCGACAGGTGCCGGCCCGCCAAAATGATCTTCGACCGATCGCGCCGACGCGCAGGCGACGCGAGCGCGTCCATGCAGCTGTTCTCCCCCGTTAGCGGAGGTGGTTAGCACGCGGCGCGAGGGCGAGGGCGGCTCCGAGCAGCGGTGGGGCGATTTGCCTTGGGAAAGTCTAGACGTGCTCCGGCGCCTGCTCGGCGGCATCGCCCTTGAGCTCGTTGCGCATGATGAGCGGCACCTGAGCGAAGGTGAAGACGAAGATCAGGATCACCGTACCCGGGAACTTGAACAGCACCCAATGGTCCCAGGTCATCGTGCGCCGCACGATCTCGTTGAGCACGGCGAGGCACAGGAAGAACACGCCCCAGCGCAGCGTCAGCACGCGCCAGCCGTGCTCCGTCAGCTTCATCGCCTGCTCGAGCATGATCGGCAGCAGCGGCCGGCCGAGCGCGAGGCCGCCGAGCAGCGCGACGCCGAACAGGGCGTAGAGGATCGTCGGCTTCATCTGGAAGAAGCTCTGGTCGTGCAGCCACAGCGTCAGGCCGCCGAACACCAGCACGAGGATCGCGGTCACCAGCGGCATGATCGGCAGGCGCCGCGTCTTGGCGAAGAACACGACGAGCGCCGCCAGCGTCGCCACCATGAGCACCGCCGTGGCCGTGAAGAGCCCGCCCTGCTTGCCCTCGAATAGGCTGGCGGGGAAGATCAGCCGCACCGTCGGCTCGAAGATGTTCGGGCGGAAATTGGCGATGAGGAACAGCACCAGCGGGCCCATTTCGAGCGCGAACTTGAGGCCGGGCGCGATGGTGCGCGGCGGCAGGGTCGCGGCGTTCGGGGCCTCGGGCGGCAGGCTCTTCGTCATGCCGTCCTGTCGCAAATGCGTGCGGCGGCGGCAAGGCCGACCGCGACGGGCGCTGCGCCTGTTTCCCTCGTGCCCGCTCGCCGGACGCGAGAGGGCGAAGGATCGTACACCTGCAGGGGTGATCGCAAAGTGTTCCGCAAACTCCACACATAAGGAGAACTGAAGCGCAGTTCAGGCGAATGCCGCTCGCGCGACACGGGCCGGTGTAGGCTGCAAGTCGACAGTTCGAGGCACCGCCAGCCAGATGTTATCCCGAGATACAAGGCTCGCCGTCTTCTGCGTCATGTTGATCGGCGCTATGACGGCAGGAACCTGTCAGGTCCGAGCCGACGACAATGGCGCCAACACGTCTGCTCCGAACGGCTACACCCTCCTCAATCCGACTCCGGACGCCGCGTTGCGCCCGCTCTCGACCGACCGGCCGCCGCGGAGCAACTCGCCGAACACTGTCGACGCCGGCCACTTCCAAGTCGAGTCCGACCTGGCCAATTTCACATACAACGACACGGCCGGCACGAAGACGCGGACGTTCGAGGCGGTCGATCCCGCCTACAAGCTCGGCGTCACGAACTGGGCCGATCTCGAGATCGAGTTCAACGGCTTGCAAAGCATCAGCACCGGAAACAACCTCGTCCCAACGGTGCACGACCAGGGCTTCGGCGACGTCTTCTTCCGCGCCAAGGTCAACTTCATCGGAAATGACAGCGGCAACCTGGCGATCGCCGCGATTCCCTACATAAAGGTGCCAAGCAACCGCCTCGTTATCAGCAACGGCGCAGCGGAAGGCGGCGTCATCGTTCCGATTTCCTACAAGCTTCCCTCCGACTTCGTCCTGCTCCTCGACCCGGAGTTCGACGTCCTGAAGAACGCCTTGAACAACGGCCACCACGCGAACTTCACCAATTTGATCAACCTTTCTCACCCCGTTCCAGGTATCAAAGACCTCACAGCATCGGCGGAGCTTTACGCCTCGGTGCCAGCGGAAGAAGCTTCGCCGGACATCATCACGGCAGATTTCGCTCTCGCCTACCTCGTAACCCCGCGCGTGCAGCTCGACCTCGGAACCATCATCGGTATCAACCGAGCGGCCCCCGGCATTCAGCTGTTCACCGGCATATCCGTCAAGTTCTGACCGATGGACACCAAAGCTACACGTCAACCGACGCGGTCACGATCACCCTGCCAGTTCAGAAGGTTGCCGGTGTCCGAGAGATGATCCGCCGCCAGCTCCCGAAGGGCTGCTGCGCGCATCGGCTCGAGCGGCTTGGGACGTTCATCATCAGGTCTTGGCCGTGCGGGGTACGGCGCCCGAGCGCCTCACCCGAGCGAAACCTTGAGGTGAACCGGGTTGTAGAGGGTGTTGGCGATCGGCGACCACAGCGTAGCGTGCTTCACCAGCGCATCTAGAACGTCGGCAGGGGCGTCTGCCGCAATCGTGACGACCACCTCGACGGCCTCAAAGCCGATGGGTTTTGCGACAGCGCCGGTACCCCAGTGGACGGAATGGTCGACGTCGGCGCTGAGGTCGAGCGCCAACGACCTGATCTCGATGTGCCTCGCGATAGCGTTGGCGTGAATGCCGGCGGCGAGGCAGGCACCGAAGGCCGAGAGGAGCATCTCCAAGGCGCTGGCCTCATCTCCGTGATCTGAGAGGACGTCCGATCCCGCGATGGTGGCGCGGACAGGCAGGTCACGGATGTGATGCCTCTGCTGCAGGTGACCGTGGGCGACGGTTCGACAACGCAAGGTCCTGACGCCCGCGTCGAGCGCGGTCATCGCCGACTCTCGACGGAAAACAGCCCGTTGCCGGGGACGGTCATTCGTGTCTCCCAAGGCCGATCTGTGATCGAGACGGTCTTCGCATATGACGAGGCCGTCCTGTATGGTTGCGCACGCTACTCTCTTTAACGATCGCTCACCTTGCATTTTTGAAAACCAGGAATGCAAAAAAAAGCAGGGGCGTTCCGCGATGCTCGACTGGAACGACCTGCGCTACTTTTTGTCGGTGGCGCGGCACGGACAACTCTCCTCGGCTGCCCAGGACCTCAAGGTGTCCCCCTCGACCGTCGGTCGTCGCGTGACGGCGCTCGAGGCGGAACTCGGCGTCAGGCTGCTGAACCGCACGCCCGAGGGATATGTACTCACGCTTGCGGGCGAGGAGGTGCGCGACAAGGCCGAGATCCTCGAGACGGAGACGCTCCGCCTCCGGCGCAGCGTCGGCAATCGCGACAAGCAGCTCAATGGCGTCGTGCGCATCACCTGCGCGGAAAGCGTCGCCGGCCATGTCGTCGCCCCTTGCCTCCCGAGCCTGCACGAGCAGTTCCCCGGCATCCTCGTCGAGCTCATCCCCGACGTGCGTCAACTCAGCCTCGCCATGCGCGAGGCAGACATCGCGCTTCGGATCGGGGCTCCGGACCAACAGGATGTCGTCGGCCGCCGCATAGGCAGTGTCGAGTTCGCCGCCTACGCCAGCGAGGCGTATCTCGAACGTCGCGGCCACCCTGACCTCGCCGCAGGCTCTCGCGGACACTGCGCGATCCAGCAGATCGGCGACGTCTGCCACGACGAACAAGCGGATTGGTTCAGCGGTCTCACCTCGGAGGCAACCCGCTCCTTGCTGACTTGCAGCCACGAAGCCGCGGTCGGAGCGGCGTTGGAAGGGGGAGGCCTCGCGTGCCTGGCCTCGTTCCGGGCGCGCAAGGACAATCGACTGATCGCGCTGGAGGCGCCGACCCCGGCGCCTTCAGCCGAACTGTGGCTGGTGCTCCACAAGGACAATCGACAGACGCTGCGGATGCGAACCGCGGCCGACCACATCGCGCAGCACCTCCGGAACTCGACGCGCTAGCCGATTGAAGCAACCAACGACTCCCCGGATTGCCGAGAGCGGAGAATGCCACCGGTGCGCGAAGGTTGCCGGCGGCAAACTTGCGATTTTGCAAAGCGACTATCCGTTTACGCCGCTCGACTGAGCCTTTCGTCGGACCTAAGCCGCTGATGTCAAAGGGGCGGCGGCACTGTGCGGTCGGCTGACGTCGGAAGGCATGCATGACGTCCGTCATCGGCAACGAGCCTATCGACGGACCGAAACTGGAGCTGAAGGCAGAGACGCTCTCGGTCACGAAACGAACCGTGCAGGGCGCGACCGTGTATGTCAGCACGGTCACGCGAGAGATCGAGCAAGCGGTCGACGAGCGGCTTGACCACGAAGTCGTCGAGGTCGAGCGCGTGCCGGTCGGAAGGGTCGTCGAGGCCATCCCCGAGATACGGGAGGAAGACGGGGTGACGATCGTCCCCGTCGTCGAAGAGGTCATCGTCGTCGAGCGACGGTTGGTCCTCAAGGAAGAGGTCAGGATCACGCGCAGGCGGGTCCAGTCACGCCACGTCGAGACCGCGTCGCTGCGCAGGCAGGAGGCGGTCGTGGCGCGGATCGGTCCGGGCGAGGCGCCCGCGAGTCAGGGTCAATCAGAGTCCAAACCAACAAGTCCGACGCGAGGAAACCAAGCCATGGAACACGAGACCATCGTCGCCATCTACGACACCCCAGCCCACGCGCAGCTCGCGGTCAGCGAACTGGAGGCGGCCGGCGTTCCGGCGAGCGGCATCAGCCAACACGCGAAGGACGGCTCGATGACGGGCACGTCGCGGTCGACCGCGTCGGTGCATGAGAAGGGCTTTTGGGCCAGCCTGTTCGGCGGCGAGCCGGACCATGACACCGCAGTTTACGGCCACAGCATTGATAGCGGCGCCACCGTCGTCACCGTCAAGGTCGCTGCCGACCACTACGACGAGGCCGCAGCCATTCTCGAGAAGCACAATCCTATCGACGTGGACGAACGTGCCGAGCAGTACGGCCTCACCGGCGCCTCGACATCCGCCACCTCGACCACGGGCACTGGCTACGCCGGTCATGGCGGCAAGCTCGAGCCCGCACTCGACGCGACCGAGGCTGGTGCCATCGGAGCGAGCGGGCTGACCGCTCGACCCGCAACGGGCG
>CAXTQM010000228.1:0-4878 GCA_964246205.1 uncultured Beijerinckiaceae bacterium
CCTTCCGGCGCCGTGCCGAGATCCTCGGCGATGACCAGCGCGCGGGCACGATGGCTCTCGATGCGCAACACCGCCAGCAGCGCCTCGAAGGGGTAGTTCATGTAGACGCCCTGCGTGCCGGGCATTCCGTCCGGCACGACGTAGAGCCGCTGGATCTGGAAGGCGTGGTCGATGCGGATCGCGCCGGCATGGCGCATGTTCATGCGCACCAGCGTCCGGAACGCCTGCAGCTGCTGGGTCTCCAGCGTGCGCGGATTGAACGGCGGCAGCCCCCAGTTCTGGCCGTTGGGGCCGAGCAGGTCGGGTGGCGCGCCGACGGCGACGTCTGGCACGAACCAGTCCGGCCGCGCCCACAGCTCGGCGCCACCCTTGTCGCAACCGACGGCAAGGTCGCGATAGAGGCCGATGGCCATGCCGGCGGCGAGCGCGCGCTCCTGCGCGACGGCGAGCTGGCAGTCGACGATCCATTGCAGCCAGGCGTGGAAGGCGACCTTCATCGGATTGGTGTCGCGCCACGCCCGCACCGCTTCGCTGCCGGCGTCGCGATAGGCCGCGGGCCAGTCGCCGACCCAGGCGCAGCCCTGGGTGGCGAAATGCTCCGAAAGCGCCTCGAAGGTAGCGTGCAGCTCGAGCGATTCGCCCATTTCGGTGCGGAAGGCGGCGAACGCCGGGTCCGTGCCGTTGGCGACGCGCGACCAGTAGCGGCCGAGCGCAGTGCGCTTCAGCGCCCAGGCGCCGGCGTGGTCGACGAGGTTCGCATCGCGCAGGCGATCGAGTTCCGCGGCGTTGTCCGGCTCGGCGAGGAAGCGCGCGGCCTCGCTGCCGGCGAAGTCCGGCAGCTGCGAAAGGTCGATGAACATCGGGTCGACGAAGAAGCGCGACGACGGCGAGTAGGGCGAGATCTTGGTGCGGTCGGTGGGGAAAAGCGCGTGCAGCGGCGATAGGCCGAGAAAGCATGCCCCAAAATGGCCGGCGCCTTCGGCCAACTCGGCGACATCGCCGAGATCGCCCAGGCCGAAGTTGCCGTCGGAGCGGAGGCCGTAGACCTGCGCGGTAATGCCGTAGCCGCGTGCCTCGCCCCGCAGCGCCTCCGGGAGGAAGCATTTCGGCGGCGCACAGACCAGCGTCGCGCTCTCGCGCCGCCCCGCGAGCTCCAGATGAAGCCGATGGTAGCCGGCGGGAAGCGCGTCGAGCGCGAGTCGCCCGCGCTCCACGTGCGCAGTGCCCTCGCGCACCACGCCGTCCTCCAGCTCGATGCGGTACGACGCCGGGCCGTCGCAGCTCGTCGCGACATCGGCGACGCGTTCCGCCTCGAGCGGAATGGTCGCCCTGAGCAGGCGATCGCCGTCCTCGCGCAGTTCGTCGAGCGTGCGGTGCCGGCCAGCGTCGTCGGCGATCTCGTAGCCCAGGCGCTTCATCACCGTGGCGATGGCCGCCGGGGGCGTGTCGACGTGCTGCCCTCTCGCATCGCGAAAGCCGCGCTCGAGCCCGGCTCGCGCGGCAAGGTCGTAGAGCAGGTCATCGGTCATTCGGCGTCGCTTCTCGTCAATCTGGCCTGCCAGGCGCCGATGTGGGACACGTCTGCCGCGAGGCCGCGGCTGCGCCAGATCTCAGTCTCCCCCGCGCCGGCGGTCAAGGTTTGCGCGACGTCGTAGAAATTGGCGACGAGCCGCAAGGTGCCGGCCTCGAAGCGCCACACGACCTCGAGGCCACCTGCACCATGGCGCTCGTAGGTCGCCTCTATGAAGTTGCTCGCCATCACCGGCACGATCTCGCGCCGGCGCAGCGCCAACAGCTCGCGGGTGTCGTCGAGGATTGCCTTGTAGGGTGCCCGCTCGACCTCGCTCCAGTCGATCCTGGACCGCTCGAAGGTCGAGAACGCGGTCGGGTCGGGCACTTCGGAGCCGAACGAGGTGAATTTCTCGAATTCCCGCGCCCGGCCCTTGCGCACGGCTTCTTCGAGATCAGGTTCCTGCTCGAAATTGACGAAGAACTGGAACGGCGTCCTGGCCCCCCACTCGTCGCCCATGAACAGCATAGGGATCTGCGGCGACAGCAGCAGCACCGCGCGGGCGACGGCGAGCCGCTCGGGGTCGGCCAGCTCGGTCAGGCGTTCGCCCAGCGCGCGATTGCCGACCTGGTCGTGGTTCTGGAGAAAGGCGACGAAGGCCTGTGGCGGCACGCCGGTGGTCTTCTCACCGCGCTTGCGCTCGAGGTTCTCGGAATAGTCGCCCTGGTAGGCGAAGCCCTCGGCCAGGCATCGGCCGAGCCGGGCGACGGTGTCGCCGCCGAAGTCGCCGTAATACCCCTCGTGCTCTCCGGTCAGCAGCACGTGCCAGCAATGGTGGATGTCGTCGTCCCACTGGGCATTGTAGGACAGCGCGGACCCGTCGCCATCGCGCACCAGGCGATGCGCCTCGTTGGCCTCGTTCTCGAGCACGAGATGGATGTGGCGATCCGGGAAGGTCTCGCGGACGCGCTCGACGAGTTCGTCGAGGAAGTGCTTCTCGCTGTCGTCGAGGATCGCGTGAACGGCGTCGAAGCGCAGTCCGTCGATGTGGTACTCGCGCAGCCAATACAGCGTATTCTGCATGAAGAATTCGCGCACGACCTCGCTCGCCTCGCCCTTGCCGTCGAAGTTGATCCCGGCACCCCACGGCGTCTCATGACGGTCGGTGAAGAAGCTCTTGGCGTAGGAGGGCAGGAAGTTACCCGTCGGCCCGAAGTGGTTGTAGACCACGTCGAGGAACACCATCAGGCCGAGGCCGTGCGCCTTGTCGACGAGCCGCTTCAGCGCGTCGGGCGGGCCGTAGGCGTTGTTGGGCGAGAACGGCAGCACGCCGTCGTAGCCCCAGGTCCGCTGGCCCGACGTCTCGGCGAGCGGCATCAGCTCGATGGCGGTGATGCCGGTGGCGACGTAATGCGGCAGCTTCGCCTCCAGCGCGGCGTAGGTACCCTCCGGCGTCACGGTACCGAGATGGATCTCGCTCAACACCACCTCGTTCCAGCTGCGTCCGTTCCAGGCATCGTCGTGCCATTCGTAGGCGCACGGGTCGACGATCGTCGAGCGACGGTCGAGATCATCGTCCTGGAAGCGTGAGGCCGGGTCGGGCACGAAGTCTTCGGCACCATCGAGGGCAAAGCCGTAGCGCTGGCCGACGACGGCATCGCCGACCTGCGCCTTGAACCAGCCTTGGCCGGCCGCGAGCATTGCCACCCGCTGGCCGTCGAGCGAAAGGCTGCACGCCTTTGCAGAGGGAGCCCAGAGAGCGAAGCGCACGCCGTCCGGACCAATGTCGGCACCGAAAGGCATCTGGTGTTTGGATCGCATCAGACCTTCGAACCATGCTGCAGAACGACGAGGGAACGCGCTTCGAGACACAACGACCCGCCGCCGGCGAGGGTCACGTCGGGCCGGACCGTCAGACCATCGAGTCGCGTCGATTCGAACACAGGTCGGAATGCGCCGTAGGGGATGTCGGGCGCAAGCACGAAGTCGACCTCCTCGGTCGAAGCATTGAAGAGGAGCAGCAAACGCTCCTCCTGCAATCCATGGTTGCCGATCTGCATGCCAAGTGAGCGGCGCTCGACCTTACCCCAGTCGTCCCCCCACATCTCGTGGCCGTCTGCGGCAAGCCAATAAACATCTCTCAGTCCGCCTGCGGCGGCCGCCCGGCCGGTGGAGCATTCACGCCTGCGGACCACCGCGAAGCGTTGCCGCAGCGCGACAAGATTGGCGACGTAATCGACGAAGCGGGGATCGGTTGCGTCACGCCAGCGCATCCAGCTCGTCTCGTTGTCCTGGCAGTAGGCGTTGTTGTTGCCGTTCTGGGACCGGGAGAACTCGTCGCCCATCAGCAGCATCGGCGTGCCGATCGAGAGCAGCGTCGTGGCCAGCAGGTTGCGCTTCTGCCGGTTGCGTTGCGCGACGATCGCCTTGTCCTTGGTCGCGCCCTCGACGCCGTAGTTGGCGGAGTAGTTCGGCTCGTGGCCGTCCTTGTTGTTCTCGCCGTTGGGCAGGTTGTGGCGGTCGGCGTAGCTGACAACGTCGGCTAGGGTGAAGCCGTCGTGCGAGGCGGCGAACTGCACCGAGGCCCAAGGCTTGCGCCCGGAATGGTTGAAAAGATCGCTGGAGCCGGTCAAGCTCCGTGCAAGGTTGGGAATCTGTCCGCGGTCGCCACGCCAGAATGCGCGCGCCGTATCGCGGAACTTGTCGTTCCAGTCGCCCCAGCCTGTCGGAAAGCCGCCCACGCGGTAGCCACCCGAGCCCAGGTCCCAGGGCTCGGCGATCAGCTTGACGCGCGACAGCACGGGATCTTGGCCGATGGCCTGGAGGAAGCCCGCCTTGTCCGACCAGTCATAGGGCGTGCGCGCGAGAGCCGAGGCGAGGTCGAAGCGGAAGCCATCGACGTGGTACGACGCGACCCAGTGCCGGAGGCTGTCCAGCACCAGCTGCAATACGCGGGGGTGCGAAACGTCGAGCGTGTTGCCGCACCCGGTGCAGTCGAAATAGCGCCGCGGGTCGCCGGGTACGAGCTTGTAGTACGAGGCGTTATCGATGCCGCGGAACGACAGGGTGGGGCCGGTGTCGTTGCCTTCGCAGGTATGATTGTAGACGACGTCGAGCAGCACCTCGAGACCGGCGGAATGCAGCGTCTTGATCGCCGCGCGCAGCCCGGCGGCGCCGTCGAGCCCGAAATAGCGCGGCTCCGGCGCGAAATAGCCGAGCGTTTGGTAGCCCCAGTAGTTGCGCAGCTGTTTCTCGACGAGGAATCGATCGTCGACGAAGGCGTTGATCGGCAGCAGCTCGATGCTGGTCACGCCGAGCTTGACGAGGTGCTCGACCACGGCAGGATGGCCGAGCGCCGTGTAGGTGCC
>CAXTQM010000229.1:0-4539 GCA_964246205.1 uncultured Beijerinckiaceae bacterium
GATAAAGGCTGCGCTCGAGCATCATGGTGCTGGCGCCGGTGCTCGAGCAGAGGTTTTGGAGCTCCTTCTTCAGATCGTTGGCCGGCTTGGTGTTGGTGTCGGTGACGTGGAGGTAGACCTTGCCGCCGCCTCCGTACGTGATGCGGTTCTCGGCCAGCGGGATGTCCTCCGTCTGCAGCCAGAAATCCATCGAGTGCCTGGCCATGACGTCGAACGGCATCTCCGGCAGGACCTTGTCGAGGAAGCCGGGGACCGCCTCGCCGCGGATCTGCTCGCCATGGGAGGTCGCGCACATCTGGATGAGCCCGATGGGGTAATCGTAGGCCTTCGAGGCGAAATAGAAGTCGCTGACGGCCAGCGTCTTCTGGAACACCGTGTCGTTGGGCTCCTTCAGCAGGGCCATCAGGATGTTCATCTTGTGGCGCACGTAGTTGCGGCCGACGAGGTCCGACTTGTTGGCGAGGCCGTTGGGATGCCTGTCGCTGGTCGAGCGCAGGAACAGCAGCGCCGAGGAGAGCGCGCCGCAGGCCACCACGACGATGTCGGCGGAATAGGTCTCGGCATGGCCGTCGCGGGTGACGTGCACCGTCCTGACACTGCGTCCGGAGGCGTCGGTCTCGAGCCGCTCGACGTAGGCGCCGGTGAGCAGCGTGAAGTTGTCGTGCGCCTTCTTCATCGGGTCGACGCAGATCACCTGCGAGTCGGCCTTGGCGTTGATCGCGCAGGGGAAGCCGTCGAAGGCGTCGCAGCGGATGCAGGGCGAATGGGGCGTCGGACTGCCGTCCTCCTCCTGGTCGAGCATGATGCCGAGCGGCAGGTGGAACGGATGCACGCCGGCCTTGGCCCAGTCTTCCGAGAGTTGCGCGATGCGGGGCTCGTGCTTCACCGGCGGGTGGGCGTAGGGCGTCGAGGTCCAAGGCTCGAGCGGGTCCTCGCCGCGCTGGCCGCGCACCTGGAACAGCACCTCGGCCTTGCCGTAGTACGGCTCGAAGACGTCGTAGCCGAGCGGCCAGCCCGGCGAGATGCCGTCGTGGGTCGCGAATTCAGTGAAGTCCTTCTCGCGCAAGCGAAACAGCGCCGCGCCGTACACCTTCGAGTTGCCACCGACCCAGTAGTGCAGGCCGGGGTGGAAGCTGTCGCCCTTCTTGCTGAACCAGGTTTCCGCCGCCTGGTACTTTCCGTCGACGAACACGGTTTTGGAGTCCCAGTTCTTCTGCGAGCGCGGGAGATAACCGCCGCGCTCCAGCATCAGCACCTTCTTGCCCGTCGGCGCCAGCACCGTGGCCATCGCGCCGCCGCCGGGCCCGCTGCCTATGATGATGACGTCGTAGTGCTCGGTCATGAGGATCACCCTGGAATTGGACGATCTCGCAACTGCGCCATCGATGGATCGATCCCGCGCGACGCTTGGCCTCAGGAGTGCGCGACGTCGCCGCCCGTCGGCTCGCTCGGCCGCCACTCGCTAAGCCTACGCCGCCCGAACCTCCGCAAATCGCTCCATTGACTTGCCGCCGAACCCGTCCCTACCTTGCTCATCCGGCGCGCAGCCGGACGGCTCGCGCGCCATGGCTCACATGGAGGCGAACGATGACGTTGCGCGTTTCGGGCAAGAACCTCGCCATCGGCGAAGCCCTGCGGACCCATGTGCACAGCCGCATCGACGGCGTTGTCGCCAAGTACAATGCGGGGCGCCCGACGGGTCACGTCACCATCGAGCCGGAGGGCTCGGGCTACCGCGCCGATTGCACCCTGTTCCTCAAGGCCGGCATCACGCTGCAGGTCGAGGCGCTCGCGCAGGAGCCCTACGCCAGCTTCGACAAGGCGGCCGACCGCATCGAGCGGCGCCTGCGCGATCACCGCAAGCGCCAGCAGGGCCGCCACGGCGACAACGGCCACGCCGGCGAGCTCGACGCCAGCGCCGCCGAAGCCTTCGCGCTGCCGCCGCTCGACGAGATCGAGGACGACGGCGCGCGCGAGGACGAGCCCTGCTTTCCCGCCGTCGTGGCCGAGCACGCGGCCGGCATCGTCGAAATGACGGTGGCCGCCGCCGTCGAGAAGCTCGACGGGGCCGACTGCCCGGTCGTGGTATTTCGCTACGCCGACAACGCCCGGATCAACTTCGTCTACCGGCGCGCCGACGGCAACATCGGCTGGATCGACCCGCTCGGCGTCACCAGCGGGCAGTCCTTCAAGCACGCCTGACGAAGCACGCCCGGGGCAAGACGCTTAACCTTGAGTTAGGGTGGCTCCGTGATAAGGAGGCGCGCCGACGCCGGCCACCG
Source organism: uncultured Beijerinckiaceae bacterium (assembly GCA_964246205.1). Lineage (GTDB taxonomy): Bacteria > Pseudomonadota > Alphaproteobacteria > Rhizobiales > Beijerinckiaceae > RH-AL1. The sequence continues at coordinate 2,283 of CAXTQM010000229.1, forward strand.
CTTCCTGCGGTACCATCGAAAGGCTCGGGACCCCGGCGAGGTCTCCGGCGGTTACGTCCGGGAGCGGTCGGGCGCCGGTGGACCGGGTCTTGCGTAGCCCGCCGTCGCATCTGGAATCAAGCGTACCGATGACCCTGACCGACCTCATCGCCCGCGACGCCATCCTGTCGTCGCTCAAGGTGACGACCAAGAAGCAGGCGCTCGCCGAGCTGAGCGAGCAAGCCTCGCGCTTTTGCGGGCTGTCGGCGCGCGAGGTGTTCGACGCCCTCACGCAGCGCGAGCGGCTCGGCTCGACCGGCATCGGCAACGGCATCGCCATCCCGCACGGCAAGCTCGCCAAGGTCGAGCGCATCTTCGGGGTGTTCGCCCGGGTCGAGAAGCCGATCGACTTCGAGGCGCTCGACGGCGAGCCGGTCGACCTGATCCTGCTGCTGATCGCGCCCGAGATGGCGGGCGCCGACCATCTCAAGGCGCTGGCGCGCGGCGCCCGCCTGCTGCGCTCGCCCAGCGTCACCGCCAGGCTGCGCGGCACCCGCGACGCCGGCATGATCTACGCCATCCTCGCCGAAGAGCCGAAGTCGCACGCCGCCTGAGCCTCACGCTGGCCGCCGCTCGCCGCGCGCCGCCTCCCAGACTTCCCAGGCCGCGCCGACGTTGAGTATCCCGATGCCGAGCCCGACCGCGAGGTCCGGCCAAGGCGAACGCCAAAACAAGGTCGCCACGCCGGCGGCGACGATGGCGACGTTGGCCAGCGTGTCGTTGCGCGCCGACAGGAACGCCGCCCGCGTCAGGCTGCCCCGTGCCGAACGGTGGCGCGACAGCAGCAGCGCGCAGCTCGCGTTGACCGCCAGCGCCACCAGCCCGACGGCGCCGATGACCAGCGGCTCGGGCGCGGTGTCGCTGCGGAACCGGTGCCAGGCCATGGCCAGCGTGGCCAGCGTCGGCGCCAGCAGCACCGCCGCCATCACCGCGCCAAGGCGGCCGCGCGCCTGCCGGCTCCAATCGAGGCTGGCGAGGACGAGGAGGTTGATGGAGGCGTCCTCGAGAAAGTCCACCGAGTCGGCGAACAGCGACACCGAACCGCCGGCAAGCGCCGCCGTCACCTCCACGGCCGCCATGCCGAGATTCAGCGCCACCACCAGCTTGAGGGTCGGCCGCAACGCGGACCCGGCCGGCTCGTCTTGCTGTGGCGCTGCCTGCATCGCCCCGTCGTCGGCGCAGGCGGGCGCCGCGTCAAGATCAGGTGTGGATCGCGCCGAACTTACACCTTTGAAAATAGGCGCCGTTCGCGCGCTCGGCTAAGCTGCGCTCCTCGCCACGAAGGAATTGTCCATGAACCCGATCGTCCTCATCCTCATCATCGTCCTGGTCATCGCCGCCTTCGGCGGCCTGCCGTCGCTCGGCTTGGTGCACTTCGGCTATTTCCCGTCGGGCATCCTGGGCCTCATCGTCCTGATCCTGCTGTTCATGCTGCTGACCGGCCGCCTCTAACGCGGCGCGGCGCTATTCCTGGCGCTGCGTCACCTTCGCCATCTCGGCCTTCTTGCCGGCGTCGCCGACGGCGTCGGCGCGGTCGTGCGGCGCCTGCTCCATGCCGGGGCTGGCGTCGCCGCCGGCGTCCTCGCCCTCGTGGAAGGGCTTGGCCGTCTTGCTGCCTTCGACGTCGTTGACGGTCTTCGGATCGCTCATGTCGTCCCCTCCGGTGTGCCCGGCCAACCCCTAGCGCCCGGCCCAGTTCGCTGCGGCCAAGTGCGCCGCCTGCGCCGCCCGCAGCAACTCGGCCTCGTCGACATCGCGCCGGCCCTCGTCGAGGCGGTCGAGCAGTGCCTTCAGCGTCGCCGCCGGCCCTTCGTCGAACCCGACGGTGGCGCAGGCGGCCCAGACCTCGCGGGCGTAATCCAGGCTTTCCGACATCAGCGCACCTCGAACCACGTCGCCAGCCCGGCATCCTGCCGGGTCAGGTCGCCCCCCACCAGCGCCCAGCGGCCGGGATTGTCGGCGACGAAGGCGACGTGCTTGCTGCGGCCCGGCCCCAGCAGCACGGTGGTGCGCCAGAACGGGTCCCAGCCGTCGTCGAGGTCGTGCAGCAGGCGCCAGCAATGGCCGTGGACGTGCATCTGCTGGGCCACTTCGCTCCCGTTGCGCAACGTTAGCGTCACCGGCGTGCCGCGCTTGACCGTGAACAGCGGCTTGGCCGGCATGCCGACCGCGCCGTTGATCCCCCAGCGTCCGCCGGGCGCCGGGGCCAGCACCAGCT
>CAXTQM010000229.1:4549-4817 GCA_964246205.1 uncultured Beijerinckiaceae bacterium
CGGCGCGCGCGCCGGCAGCGGGGTGCCGGCGGCCGTCAGCGCCAGTAGGGGCTGGTCGGGGTTGCCGCGCAACACCAGGGCAGCCCCCTCCGCGGGCAGGTCGAGCATCAGCTCGAAGGTCGAGCCCGGCCCGATCGGCACGGTGCCGGCGGGCGGCTGGAACAGCTCGCTCGGCTGCCCGTCGATCGCGATCACTCTCGGCAGCGCCCCGGTCGCCGCGACGATGGCGATGCGCGCGACGCAGGCGTTGACGAGCCGCAGCCGCACC
>CAXTQM010000230.1:0-4814 GCA_964246205.1 uncultured Beijerinckiaceae bacterium
GGTGTTCGGCGCCGCCGACGTGATCCTCTCGCCGCCGGCCGCGGGCGAGGCGCCCAAGGGGCTGCACGCCACCGGCGACCCCGCCTTCAACCGGCTGTGGACGCAGATGCAGATGCCCTGCCTGACCCTGCCGGCCGGCCGCGGCCCCGCCGGCCTGCCCGTGGGCATCCAGGTGGCCGCGCGCGCCGGTCGCGATGCGCTGCTGCTGGAGGCGGCGCTGGCGTTGGAGACAGCGCTCGCGTCGGCGTGACCGCCTTGCCGCCGCCCGCCGGCGATGCTAGCGCGCCGGCCTCCCACAGCACGGAACGCCCATGACCATTCGCTTGCACCGCGGCGATCTTCCGGACGGCTACGCCCCCGGCGCAGCGGTCGCCATCGACACCGAGACGCTCGGGCTGATCCCCGGCCGCGACCGGCTCTGCGTGGTGCAGCTCTCGACCGGCGACGGCACCGCCGACGTCGTGCAGGTCGCGCGCGGGCAGACGCGGGCGCCCAACCTCGAACGGCTGCTGGTCGACCCTGCCGTGACGAAGCTGTTCCACTTCGCGCGTTTCGACGTCGCCGTGCTCCACAAGGCCTTCGGCGCGATGACCGGGCCGATCTACTGCACCAAGATCGCCTCCAAGCTCGCCCGCACCTACACCGACCGCCACGGCCTGAAGGACCTGGTGCGCGAGCTGCTCGGGCTCGAGATCTCGAAGCAGCAGCAGTCCTCGGACTGGGGTGCCGATGCGCTCAGCGAAGCGCAGCTGGCCTATGCCGCCTCCGACGTGCTCCATCTCCACGCGCTGCGCGACAGGCTCGACGCCATGCTGGCGCGCGAGGGCCGCGACGGCTACGCGCAGGCCGCCTTCGGTTTCCTGCCGACGCGCGCCAGGCTGGACCTCGACGGTTGGGGCGAGACCGACATCTTCTCGCACGCCTGAGCCGCGGTCGCGGGAGCGGCGTTCGCCTTGTCTTCGCCGCTGTCGCGGCGCACGCTTCGCGCATGCATCTGGGGGCGCCGGCTCGGCACGATGGCTGATCTCACCAGCGCCGCCCGCACCCGGGCTCGTGCGGACGGCGCGCGACTCGGCATGGACTACACGCCACCCGACCGCACCGCGGCCATCAGGGCGGCCGGCCGCCACACCGCACGCGTGCGCTTCCTCAAGCGAGCCATCGTCGTCGGCGCGGTGCTCGGCGTCTCGATGCTCGGCCTCGTGACATTCTTCAACCCGTTCCGCCACCTGCCGGGCTCGCTGTCGATCGCCGGCGTCGGCGTCAGCGGCACCAAGATCACCATGGATTCGCCCAAGATCGCCGGCGTGCAGCAGGGCGGCGGCCCCTACGAGATCAAGGCCAAGGCCGGCATCCAGGACATCACCGCACCGAGCATCGTCGAGCTCGTCGGCGTCGACGCCAAGGTCGGCATGGCCGACCACACCACGACGCGCATCCAGTCGAAAAGCGGGGTCTACAACTCGAAGGCCGAGACGATGACGCTGAAGGGCGACGTGCGCATCGCCAACACCAGCGGCTACGTCTTCAACCTGCAAAGCGTACTGATGAACTTCAAAGGCGGCGTGCTCACCTCACACGAGCGGCTGCGCATCGACCTCAAGGGTGGCGAGATCTCGGCCGACGACATGGCGATCTCCAACAACGGTCACGTCATCGCCTTCCGCGGCAACATCGTCTCGAGCTTCGACTCACCGGAGGAGGAGCCGGAGCACCAGGCCAGCGCGGAGCCGGGGAAGTGATGCGGCGCGCGGTCATGGGCCTGGTCGGCGGCGTGGCGCTGGTCGGCGTCGCCCACGCGCAAGGCAAGAGCGCGGTCCTGCCCGGCGGAGACACCAAGCAGCCGATCGCCATCGAGGCCGCCAAGCTCGACTATTTCGAGAAGGAGCAGAAGCTCATCTACACCGGCAGCGTGGTGGCGACGCAGGGCGCCTCGAAGCTGAAATCCTCGATGCTGACGATCTTCCTTGCGCCGAAAACCGCCGGCGCGAAGGGCGCCGCCGCTGGCGGCGGCTCGACCAACCAGGTCCAGCGCATGGTTGCCGCCGGCCCCGTCACAATGGTGCAGCGCGACCAGGTCGGCACCGGCGACAACGGCGTCTACGACAAGGCCACCAACACCGTCGTGCTGACAGGCAACGTGGTGCTGACCCAAGGCGACAACGTCACCAAGGGCGACAAGCTGGTGTACGACCTGAAGAGCGGCCACGCCACCGTCTCCGCCCAGCCGGGCCGGCCGGTGTTCGGCCTGTTCGACACCGGCCCGGAGAAAACCGCCTCCTCGGGCGGCGGCGCACCGGCAGCCGGCGCCGCGCCCGAAGGGCGTCGACAGGGCCGCAAGACTTCCCATTGATGTGACCTTGCGACTGGAGTGACCAGAACCCGCCAGTTCGGTTATGATGCGCGTGCCGGCACTCCGTCGCGCGATGGAGAGCCGGCCCGGTGAAGGCGCATCGATGAGTTTGGTCAACTGGTGGCGCGGCCGTGCGGCCGTCCCGGCGCTCAGCCTGGCTCACGCCGGCGCCCCCGTGCTGGAGACGCTCGACGCTCGCGTCGAAAGCTTCAGCGTCGCGCCGGAGGCTGGCGATGGCACGCTGTCGATCGAGCACGTCCGCAAGGCCTACAAGTCGCGCCGCGTCGTCGAGGACGTCAGCATGATCGTGCGTCGCGGCGAGGCGGTCGGCCTGCTTGGTCCCAACGGCGCCGGCAAGACCACCACCTTCTACATGATTACGGGCCTGGTGCGGCCCGACTCCGGCCGCATCGCGCTCGACGGCAACGACGTCACCACGCTGCCGATGTATCGCCGTGCGCGGCTCGGTATCGGTTACCTGCCGCAGGAGGCCTCGATCTTCCGCGGCCTCAGCGTCGAGGACAATATCCGCGCCGTGCTTGAGATTGCCGAGCCGGACAGGACGCGGCGCGAGCGCGAACTCGACGGGCTGCTCGACGAGTTCGACCTGACGCGGCTGCGCAAGGCGCCCTCGGTGGCGCTCTCGGGCGGCGAGCGGCGGCGCTGCGAGATCGCCCGCGCGCTGGCCAACCGCCCGAGCTTCATGCTGCTCGACGAGCCCTTCGCCGGCATCGATCCGATCGCGGTTGGCGACATCCGCGTGCTGGTGCAGCACCTCAAGAAGCGCGGCATCGGCGTGCTCATCACCGACCACAACGTTCGCGAGACGCTCGGATTGATCGACCGCGCCTACATCATTCACTCGGGCAAGGTACTCACCTCCGGCAAGCCGGAGCAGATCGTGGAGGATCCGGCGGTGCGCAAGCACTACCTGGGTGAGGGCTTCAAGCTTTGAGAGTCCGGCGGTAGCCAGGTCACAGTCGCACGCGGCTACGGGCGCGCGAAAAACGATCGCGACGCGAGACAAACCATCATTCTGCTGCTAGAAGCAAGAAGCGGGCCGCGGCTCGCCTGTGTGGCGTGGGACGCGGATGGCCCTCTCGACGAAGCTGATGATGCGCCAGGGACAATCCCTGGTGATGACGCCGCAGCTGCTGCAGGCGATCAAGCTTCTGCAGTTTTCGAACCTCGAGCTGGCCTCGTTCGTCCAGGAGGAGCTCGAGCGCAATCCGTTGCTGGAGCGGGTCGACGAGGGGCGGCCCGACGAGATCGCCGACGGCACTCGCGGCGAGCGCGACCATCGCGGCGAGACCGATGCCGCCCAAAGCGGCGAGTTCAACGAGGGCTCGGAAGCCGACTGGAGCGCCGAGAGCTTCGCAACCGACCGCGCCTCGCTGGAGACCAGCCTCGGCACCGAGCTGAGCAACACCTTCGACGACGATCGTCCGCCGACGCCGACCGAGACACTCGGCGACGGCCTCGGCGAGTCGGGGCTCTCGGCCGCGTCCTGGTCGGGCGGATCGGGCATCGGGGCCGACGGCGAGGCGGCAGACCTCGAGGCCTATCTCGCGACGCAGACCTCGTTGAAGGACCATTTGCTGGCGCAATTGCCGCTCGCCGTCCCGGACGCGCGCGACCGCGTCGTCGGTCATGCGCTGATTGATTCCATCGACGACAGCGGCTACCTCGCCGAGCCGCTCGAGGATGTCGCCGGTCGCCTCGGCGTGTCGCTCGCGCGCGCCGAGTCCGTCCTGGCCTCGGTGCAGACGCTCGATCCCTCGGGCATCGGCGCGCGCAACCTCGCCGAGTGTCTCTCGATCCAGCTGCGCGACCGCGACCGCTTCGACCCGGCGATGGAGGCGCTGGTTGGACGGCTCGACCTTGTCGCCCGGCGCGACATCGCCGAGCTGAGGCGCGTGTGCGGCGTCAACGAGGACGACATCGCCGACATGATCGCCGAAATTCGCTGCCTAGACCCGAAGCCCGGGCGGGCCTACGGCGCCGCGCCGATCCAGCCCGTGGTGCCCGACGTAGTCGTGCGCGCGGCGCCGGATGGCTCGTGGATCGTCGAGCTCAACACCGACGTGCTGCCGCGACTGCTGGTCAATCAGACCTACGCCGCCAAGATCTCGCGCGGCAAGGGCAGCGAGACCGACCGCTCCTTCGTCTCAGGCTGCCTGCAGACGGCGAACTGGCTCACCAAGAGCCTGGAGCAGCGCGCCCGCACCATCCTCAAGGTGTCGAGCGAGATCGTGCGCCAGCAGGACGGCTTCTTCGCCAACGGCGTCGAGCACCTGCGCCCGCTTAATCTCAAGGTCATCGCCGAGGCCACCGGCATGCACGAATCTACCGTGTCGCGCGTGACCTCGAACAAGTATCTTTCGAGCCCGCGCGGGCTGTTCGAGCTGAAATATTTCTTTACCGCCTCCATCGCCTCGAACGTCGGCGGCGAGGCGCATTC
>CAXTQM010000231.1:0-4765 GCA_964246205.1 uncultured Beijerinckiaceae bacterium
GAGAAGCGCCTTCGGCGCTCCTCGCCGGGAGGCGCGTTGTACCACTTTCCTGTTGGTGAGGAGCGGCGCGGCGGCGTCTCGAAGCACGCTCGCTCTCACCCCCGCCACGGCTTGAGGTCGAGCAACGGGGTGCCTATGAGGCAGTCCAACCCGCGCACCTCCAGCACGCAGCCCTGCCGCCGCAGCAGCGTCACCACCGAGGAGGCGATCGGGTTGGGCCGCGTCGGCGCCCGCAGCGCGAACGGCCCGCGCGGGCGACCACCGCGCGGCACCAGCCGCATAAGATCGCGCCGTGCCTCGTGCATCCAGTACAGCACCTGCAGGCTCGCGCATTCCTCGATGCCGTCGAGCGCCGCCTCCCAGGACGGCTCGAGCACCAGTTGGCAGACCGGGCCGGCCTTGCGGTCGCCCTGACGCGGGCAGTCGGCGCGTGCGCGCCACGGCGTCTCGATGCGCCCGATGAAGCTGAGCCAAGCATCGGGCCGCAGCGGCGCGCCGCCGGCGATCTCGCCGTCGCGTTCCTCAGGTGTATTCACCGATGAACCGTATTCCCAGCCACAGCGTCAGTAGCGCCGCGAGCGCGATCAGCACCAGCGCCGCGATCTTGAAGCGCCGGGTGTGCCACAGGATCATGCCCAGCACGATCGTCGCGGCGAGCCCGACGAACTCGCCGATGGCGACCAGCGCGGAGACCCACGGCTCGGAGCCGGCGGTGATCGTCTCACTCCAGTCGATCGACGTCGCCATCAGGCCCGTCAGCACCGCGATCCCGCCCAGGACCAGCAGCGCGACGACGCTCACCGTATAGAGGAACGCGGTGAGGAACTGGTGCGGGCGGCTCCGCTCCTGCAAAAGCAACGACATAGGCTGTGGCCTCGGGGTCATCCTGGCGTCATGCCAGCATCGGCCGGCTTTGTCGCGGCAAGATGGCCGCGGCATCTTTCGGGGTGCAAGGCCTGGCTGGAAGTCCTATAAACTCGCCATGACAGACATCCCGGTCATCGACGAGGCGGTCGCGATCGCCGAGCCAAGGCGCCGCCGTCGCGGCGGCAAGGTCGATCTCAAGGCGCTTGCGCCGATCCTGCCCTACGCCCTGCGCTACAAGGCGCGGATCGCCGGCGCGGTGGCAGCGCTGACGCTGGCTTCGGCGGCGACGCTGGTGGTGCCCATCGCCATCCGCCGCATCGTCGATTTCGGCTTCGAGCCTGACAAGGTCGGCGTCATCAACTCCTATTTCATCGGCATGCTCGGCGTGGTGCTGGTGCTGGCGGTGGCTTCCGCCGCGCGCTACTTCTTCGTGCAGACCTTGGGCGAGCGCATCGTCGCCGACCTGCGCGCCGACGTCTTCGCCCATCTCACCACGCTCGACGCGCCGTTCTACGACAAGGCCCGCGTCGGCGAGCTCATCAGCCGCCTCACCGCCGACACCACGCAGCTGAAGTCGACCTTCGGCGCCTCCGCCTCGGTGCTGCTACGCAACCTCTTCCTCTTCGTCGGCTCGCTCGCCCTGATGTTCGTGACGTCGGCCAAGCTGTCGGCCTTCGTCTTCGTGATCATTCCCGCGGTGGTGCTGCCGCTCGTCGCCTCCGGCCGCACGGTGCGCAAGCGCTCGCGCGCGGCGCAGGACACGCTGGCCGATGCCACGGCCTACGCCGCCGAGAGCCTCGGAGCGGTGCGCGCCATGCAGGCCTACAACGCCCAGGGGCAGACGGCCGGGCGCTTCAAGGCGGCCGTCGAAGACGCCTTCTCCGCCTCGCGCTCGGCCATCGCCGCGCGCGCGGTGCTGACGGGCGTCATGATCCTCTTCGTCTTCGCCAGCGTCGTCGGCATCCTGTGGTACGGCGCGCACGACGTGCTGGCGCACCGCATGTCGGGCGGCCAGCTCTCGCAGTTCCTGCTCTACGCCGTGCTCGGCGCCACCTCGCTCGGCCAGCTTTCCGAGGTGTGGAGCGAGATCGCCGCCGCAGCCGGTTCCGCCGGGCGCATCGGCGACCTGCTCAAGGTGCGCCCCGTCATCGTCGCCCCTGCCAAGCCGGCGGTGCTGCCGGCGCGTCCCGATGGCCGGCTCGCCTTCGACGGCGTCACCTTCGCCTATCCCACGCGCGGCGAGGAGCGCGCGCTGCACGATCTCTCCTTCGCCGTGAAGCCGGGCGAGACCGTCGCCATCGTCGGCCCTTCGGGCGCCGGCAAGACAACGGTCTTCCAGCTGCTCATGCGCTTCTACGATCCAGCGCTCGGCCGCATCCTCTACGACGGCATGGACATCCGCACCCTGGACCCGGCGGATCTGCGCGCAAGAATCCGGTCGGTGCCGCAGGAGCCGGCGATCTTCGGCACCACCATCGCCGACAACATCCGCTATGGCCGGCCCGACGCCACCGTCGCCGAGGTTCGCCGCGCCGCCGAGCAGGCCGCCGCCGACGGATTCATCCGCATGATGCCCGAGGGCTACGAGACCATGGTCGGCGAGCGCGGCATCACGCTCAGCGGCGGTCAGCGCCAGCGCCTCGCCATCGCCCGCGCCATCCTCGATTCGGCCCCCGTGCTGTTGCTCGACGAGGCCACCTCCGCGCTCGACGCCGAGAACGAGACCCTGGTGCAGGGCGCCCTCGACGGGCTGATGGGCTCGCGCACCACGCTGGTGATCGCCCACCGCCTCGCCACCGTGCTCAAGGCCGACCGCATCCTGGTGATGGACGCCGGCCGTGTGGTGGAGGAGGGCACGCACCGCACCCTGGTGGAGCGCGGCGGATTGTACGCGCGGCTGGCCAAGCTGCAGTTCGACACGCAGGGGCTGGCGGCGGCGGAGTAGTTCCATCGTCGCCGACAGCAAGCGTTTCGCATGCCCGCGGCGGCTGTTTCCGGATGCGCTCGACCAGCCCAACAACCCGGCATGCGCTCATCTCGTCCGGTCATGTCGTCAAATGCGAATTCGGTCGGATTACCTAGGTAATCGGGGCGTGGTTGGCGTCCCTGCGCGTCAGGTCGATGGCGCGGTGGGGCAGGGCGAGGGGCTGGTGCGAGGCCACCAGGATAGCGCCGCCCGCCGCGACCTGGCCGGCCATGAGCGCGGTGAGAGTGGCTTGCGCGCCGGTGTCGAGCGCGATGAGCGGCTCGTCGAGCAGCCAGATCGGCCGCGGCGCGAGCAGCAGCCGGGCCAGCGCCACGCGGCGCTTCTGTCCGGCGGAGAGGTAGGCGGCGGGCAGCGGCGCGAGCCGGGCGATGCCGAAGGCGGCCAGCGCGTCGGCGACGGGCACATCCTCCCCCCGCTGCGCGGGGAAGGATGCCGCCAGCATCGCCGCCCAAAAGCTGAGGTTCTCCTCGACGCTGAGCGTGGGCTTCAGCGCGTCCTCGTAGCCGAGGTAGTGCACCGTCTCGACGCCGCGGGTCTCGTCGTCGGCGAGGCCGTAGATGACGGTGCCGGCCTGCGCCGGCAGCAGCCCGGCCAGCGCCCGCAGCAGCGTCGACTTGCCCGCACCGTTGCGGCCGGCGACCAGCACCGTCTCGCCGGGCTGCAGCGCGAGGGAAAGGTCGGCGATCACCAGCCGGCCGCCGCGCTCCACCTCGAGGCCGTCCACGCGAAGAAGTGTCTCGGCCAAGCCCGGGGTGCTCGTCTTGCATTGCGGTGGGGATCGGAGCAGGACGTAGCCGCTCCACATTGGATTGGCTACAAGCGCCGCCGATCGCTCTTTTCGATCCGCATCTTCGGGAACCCATCGATGGCATCGCTCGACAGTTTCAAATGCCGCAAGACGCTTCAGGTGGGCGACAAGACCTATACGTATTACTCGCTCGCCGATGCCGAGCAGAACGGGCTCGCCGGCATCTCGAAGCTGCCGTTCTCGATGAAGGTGCTGGTCGAGAACCTGCTGCGCTACGAGGATGGCAAGACCGTCAAAAAGGCCGACGTCGAGGCCTGCGCCGCCTGGGTCGACAACAAGGGCAAGACCGAGCAGGAGATCGCCTTCCGCCCGGCGCGCGTGCTGATGCAGGATTTCACCGGCGTGCCTGCCGTCGTGGATCTCGCTGCGATGCGCGATGCCATGTCGAGCCTGGGCGGCGACCCGCAGAAGATCAACCCGATGGTGCCGGTCGACCTCGTGATCGACCATTCCGTCATCGTCGACGCCTTCGGCACCGACCGCGCTCTGAAGACCAATGTCGACCTCGAATATTCCCGCAACGGCGAGCGCTACAAGTTCCTGAAATGGGGCCAGGGCTCCTTCGCCAACTTCCGCGTGGTGCCGCCCGGCACCGGCATCTGCCACCAGGTCAACCTCGAGTACCTCGCGCAGACCGTTTGGACCAAGACGGAGGAGGTGCCGGTCGAGGAGCACGGCAAGGGGCTGATCGCCGGCGCCATTGACGCGGTGAAGGGCGCCTTCTCGAGCGACGCCAAGACCGCCACCGTCGAGGTCGCCTACCCCGACTCGCTGGTCGGCACGGATTCGCACACCACCATGGTCAACGGCCTCTCCGTGCTGGGCTGGGGCGTCGGCGGCATCGAGGCCGAGGCCTGCATGCTGGGCCAGCCGCTCTCCATGCTGCTGCCCGAGGTCATCGGCTTCCGTCTCACCGGCGAGCTCAAGGCCGGCGTCACCGCCACCGACCTGGTGCTGACCGTCACGCAGATGCTGCGCAAGAAGGGCGTGGTCGGCAAGTTCGTCGAGTTCTTCGGCCCTGGCCTCACCGGCATGACGCTGGCCGACCGCGCCACCATCGGCAACATGGCGCCGGAATACGGCGCCACCTGCGGCTTCTTCCC
>CAXTQM010000232.1:0-4762 GCA_964246205.1 uncultured Beijerinckiaceae bacterium
CCGACCCGCAGCGCGAAGGAGCCGAGATGCTTGATCCGCATGGCCGGGTCGGCGAGCGTCGCCTTGGTCCACTTGGACAGCGGGGTCTCGGCGCCAGCCGCCTCCGTCTCGGCGACATAGTCGGTGAAGGCTTGCCACTGGCTGACCATGCGCGCGTCGTGGCGGTGCAGCACCGCCTTCAGCGGCGCCAGCTCCGGCGTGTCGCTGTCGCGGAACGCGCGTTCGGCCATGGCGTCGTCGAGGTAGACGCGGAGCTGGTACTTGAACTCGTCGCCCATCGTCGGCCTCCGTCGCGCGCTGCGCCGATTATGGCGCCGACCGCGGCGCCGCGCCACGGCCGCACTGCCGCAGGCTCGCGCGCCTCGCGACCGAGACCCTTGTAAAGAGGTTCGATGACACCTGGAACTGTCGCGATCGTGGCCGGGATCATCGCAGGCGTCTGGGGCACCCTGCTCGGCACCGCCTACGGCGTGCGCGTGGCGGGCTTTAGCCGCGGCGCGAGCCTCGCGGCCGTGACCGGCTGCTACCTCGTGCTGGCGGCAGGCGCGCTGCTCTGGCTCGGGCCGGGCACGCGCGGCTGGCTCGGCGCCGCCGGCATGCTCGCGCCCTACGCAATGGCCGTGGCGCTCGTGGTCTGCGCCCGCATCAACGAGCCCCGCGCCTGAAACCGGCCGGAGCGTCGTCAGCGCGAGTTTTTGCACCAGCTGCACTCGGCGAACGGTAGTGACGCGGCAAAGCTAATAAGTCGTGGCAAATTTCGGCTTGATTACCTTAATGCAGCGGGTATTAATGCCTCACAGCTTGAGACAAGGAGCCCCGCCATCATGCGAGCCCATAGCGAAGCCGCCGAGCGAATCGGTTCGGAGCCGCTGCCCTTCGGGCCGAACGACTTCACCTCGGCCGGAACGCCGGCCTCAAACGATCCGCACCCTGTCGCCGAGCCGGACGTCTCCGCCGCCTTCGCCCACGTGGCGCGCGTTCACCGCGACGCGGTGGAACGGGGCGAAGCGGTCGCGTGGGGCGCACGCTGGGAGATGTTCCTCGCGCAACGCGCGGAAGCGCTTCGCGAGGATCTCGTCGGCGACGCCGGCCCTTCAGGCTCCGGCGCGGGCCTTCATGGCGTGGCCGGCGAGCGTCTTGCCCAGCGTCCACACCGAGCCCGGCACCTTGTGCGAATCGGCGATGACGTCGTCGAAGGCGCTCTCGATCCAGTCGCAATCCGTGTCGGTGATGGTGAGCGGCGGGATCAGCTTGATGACGTTGAGCCCGTGGCCGGCGACCTGCACCACGATCCTGTGGTCCTTGAAGATGGGGATCACGATGATCTGGCTGAACAGCCCGGCGTTGGCGGTCTCCAGCAGCGACCACGCCGCCTTGAGCTTGAGCGAGCGCGGCGAGCCGAACTCCAGCCCGATCATGAGGCCCTTGCCGCGCACCGTCTTGAGGAACTCGTGGCGCCCGGCCATCTCGCGGAACGCCGCCATGAGGCGCTCGCCCTTGGCGGCGGCGTTGGCGACGAGGTCCTCGCGCTCGATCACCTCGAGCGTGGCGAGGCCGGCGGCCATGGCCATGTCGTTCTTGGCGAAAGTCGAGCCGTGCACCACGGCCTTGTCCATGCGCGAGAACACCTTGGCGAAGATCGACTTGCGGGCGATCACCGCGCCGACCGGCACGTGGCCGCCCGACAGCGCCTTGGCGATCAGCACCATGTCGGGCTCGAGCCCCCAGTGCTCGAGCGCCAGGAACTTGCCGGTGCGGCCGAGCCCGGTCTGTATCTCGTCGCAGACGAACAGCGTGCCGTACTTGCGGCACAGCGCCTGCGCGCCGGCGAGGTAGCCGTCGTCGGGCATGTTGACGCCCTTGCCCTGGATCGGCTCGACGATGTAGGCGGCGACCTGCTTGGCCGCGAGCGCCTTCTCCAGCGCGGCGAGGTCGTTGAACGGCACCTCGCGGCAGCCCGGCATCAGCGCACCGAAGCCGGTGCGGAACTGCGGGTCGGGGGTCAGCGACAGCGCGCCGTAGGTCAGCCCGTGGTAGGCGTGGTCGGCGTAGAGGATGTCCGGGCGCCCGGTGGCGTTGCGCGCGAACTTCATCGCCGCCTCGACCGCCTCGGCGCCCGAGTTGCAGAAGAACACCTTGTCGAGCCACGGCGTGTAGGCCAGCAGCCGCTCGGCCAGCACGCCCGACAGCACCGATACGTCCATCTGGATGAGGTTGGGCAGTTCGGAGCCGAGCACCGCCTTCAGCGCGTCGCGCAGCGTGGGATGGTTGCGGCCGATGCCGAACACGCCCCAGCCCGACAGCAGGTCGAGGTACTTGTCACCGTTGCGGTCCCACAGGTACTGGCCCGAGCCGGCGCGGAAGCCGACATCGTAGCCGATCGTCTGCAGCACCCGCACCATCTGCTCGTTGAGGTGGGCGGTGTGCAGCGCGTAGCGCTCGGGCTCGCGTTCCGCGAGGATCGCGCCGATGTCGAACGGGGCGCGGGCGTCCGGGGCATGGGTCATGCCGCGAAACTAGCCGAGGGGCGGCGGCGGGACAAGCGAGGGCGGACAGCTCCGGCGAGGACAGGTGACGCCCGGCGCTTGCCAAGGGCTCCGGTTTGTGGCCCGTCGCCGCCGACGATCGAGAGCGAGGCGCGCATGAACATCCACGAATACCAGGCCAAGGCGGTGCTGCGGCAGTTCGGCGTGCCGGTGCCGCGCGGCGTGCCGGTGCTCAAGGTCGAGGATGCCGAGGCGGCGGCGATGGAGCTCGGCGGGCCGGTCTGGGTGGTGAAGAGCCAGATCCACGCCGGTGGCCGCGGCAAGGGCACGTTCAAGGAGGCGGAGGCCGGCGGCAAGGGCGGCGTGCGGGTCGTGAAGTCCGTCGAGGCGGTAAAGGAAGCCGTGGCGCAGATGCTCGGCAACACGCTGGTGACGCTGCAGACCGGCGCCGAGGGCCGCCAGGTCAACCGCGTCTACGTCGAGGACGGCTCGGCCATCGCCAAGGAGTTCTACCTGTCGATCCTGGTCGACCGCGAGACCAGCCGTGTCTCCTTCGTGGTCTCGACGCAGGGTGGCATGGACATCGAGGAGGTGGCGCACTCCCATCCCGAGGCCATCACCTCGTTCTCGGTCGATCCGGCGACCGGCGTGCAGCCCCACCATGGCCGCACCGTCGCCAAGGCGCTGGGCCTCGAGGGCGACCAGGCCAAGCAGGCCGGGGTGATCGTCGGCCAGCTCTACGCCGCCTTCGTCGCCAAGGACATGGCGATGCTGGAGGTGAACCCGCTGATCCTCTCCGCCGAGGGCGATCTGCGCTGCCTCGACGCCAAGATCTCCTTCGATTCCAACGCCATCTACCGCCACCCCGACGTCGCCGCGCTGCGCGACGAGAGCGAGGAGGACGCCAAGGAGATCGAGGCCTCGAAGTACGACCTGTCCTACGTCACGCTCAGCGGCACCATCGGCTGCATGGTCAACGGCGCCGGCCTCGCCATGGCGACGATGGACATCATCAAGCTCTACGGCCAGGAGCCGGCGAACTTCCTCGACGTCGGCGGCGGCGCCACCAAGGAGAAGGTGACGGCGGCCTTCAAGATCATCACCGCCGACCCGGCCGTGAAGGGCATCCTGGTCAACATCTTCGGCGGCATCATGAAATGCGACATCATCGCGGAGGGCGTCATCGCCGCCGTGAAGGACGTCGGTCTCAAGGTGCCGCTGGTGGTGCGGCTCGAGGGCACCAACGTCGCCGAGGGCAAGGCCATCATCGCCCGGTCCGGCCTCGACGTGATCCCTGCCGACGACCTCGACGACGCCGCCCAGAAGATCGTCGCCGCCATCGCGGCCTGACCGGCAATCACGGCGGCGACACCGGCATCTCGTTGCGTCGCTCCCGAAAGCCGAGCGCGCTTTGATCGCTACGGCAAACCTCGCTAAGACGCCGGCATGCCAGCCACCCGCTCCACCCCGCCCTCGCCGCGAACCGGCGTCGAGGCCGACGGCCTGCCGACGCCGCGCCGCTACTGGTCGATGCTGGCGATCGCGCTCGGCATCACCATGGCGGTTCTGGATTCCTCGGTCGCCAACGTCGCGCTTCCGACCATCGCCGACCAGCTCCACGCCAGCCCGGCTCAGGCGACCTGGGTCATCAACGCCTACCAGCTCGCCACCATCGTCACGCTGCTGCCGCTTGCGGCGCTGGGCGAGCGCCTGGGCTACCGCCGCGTCTACCTCTACGGGCTGGTGGTCTTCACACTGGGCTCGCTGGCCTGCGCGCTGTCCCACAGCCTCACGGCGTTGGTGGTCGCGCGCGTGGTGCAGGGCGTGGGCGCCTCGGGCATCATGAGCATGAACGGCGCCCTGGTGCGCTACACCTACCCGCAGGCGACGCTCGGGCGCGGCGTCGGCCTCAACGCGCTGGTGGTCTCCTTCGCCGCCGCCATCGGACCGACGGTGGCCTCGGGCATCCTGTCGGTCGGCTCGTGGGAATGGCTGTTCGCCGTCAACGTGCCGCTCGGCATCGTCAACGTGGTGCTGGCCTCGCGCGCGCTGCCGGACTCGCCGCTAGCCGACCGCCGGCTGGACTGGATCAGCGCCGCGCTCAACGCGCTGCTGTTCGGCCTGTTCTTCATCGGCGCCGACGGCTTCGCCCACGGCAGGGCCGCCGACCTCGTGGCGGCCGGCGAGATCGCGCTGGCGCTGGCGGCCGGCGCGCTGCTGTGGGGCCGCGAGCGTCGCGCCCGCCAGCCGCTGATCCCGCTCGACCTGTTCCGCAC
>CAXTQM010000233.1:0-4758 GCA_964246205.1 uncultured Beijerinckiaceae bacterium
CGCATCTCGGAGGCGGTCGGCATCCGCCGGCTCGACGCGCCGGTCGGCGACGTCGAGGCGCTGACGGTGGTGGGCAAGGGCCGCAAGACCCGCCAGGTCCCGATCATCGTGCCGGTGCGCCGGGCGGTGGAACGCTACCTCGCGCTCTGCCCGTATCCGCTTGCCGCGGAGGGACCGCTCTTCATCGGCGAGCGCCGCGGCGGGCTGTCGCCGCGCATCATCCAACTCGCCATCGAACGGCTGCGCGGGGCTCTCGGCCTGCCCGACAGCGCCACGCCGCACGCGCTGCGCCATTCCTTCGCCACGCACCTGCTGAGCCGTGGCGGCGACCTGCGCACCATCCAGGAGCTGCTCGGCCACGCTTCGCTCTCGACCACGCAGATCTACACGGCCGTCGATTCGGCCCGGCTGCTGGAGAGCTATCGCGCCAACCACCCACGCGCGACCGGATGACTTATTTGGTCCCGATCAGATATGCGACGACGAACGCGACGATGATGAGCACCACGCTGGCGACGAGGACGTAGATCACCTTGGGACGGTTGGTGCCCTGCCGCGCCTCCACCTGATTCTTGCTGATATCCGCATTCGGATCCGACGCCATCTTGCTCCGCCCTCGTCTTCGTCTCGGCGGAGCCTTAGCGTGCCGACGCGACGGCGGGAATAGCCGAGCCGACGGAAAGCTTCAGCTGAGGCGAAAGGCGCCGGGCAGCAGCGCGGCAAGTGTGGTGCTGCCGACACGATCGATGTGCACCGGCAAGTCAGGACCCGCGAACTCGGCCATCACCTGTCGACAGGCCCCGCACGGCATCAGCAGCGAGGACGCCGAGCCGGGAGGCGCGTCGACGCAACTCAGCGCCAAGGCCTCGATCCGCGTTGCCCCGGCCACCACCGCCGCGAAGATCGCGTTTCGCTCAGCGCAGATCGTCAGGCCATAAGACGCGTTCTCGACGTTGCAACCCTGGAAGACGCGATCGCAGGCCAGCACCGAAGCGCCGACGCGAAAGCGCGAGTAAGGCGCGTGCGCCCGCCCCGCCGCCTCGCGCGCCCGAGACAGCAGATCGGCGCTGTCAGGCATCATCAACCCGGCTTGGAGCCCGCGCGGAGGGGCAGGCTGCGATCGACGTCGGACGTGATCGTGTCGACATCTGCCTGATGGCCCTTCGATCGCTCGGCGGGCACGTCGACCTTGTCGTCTTTGCTGTCATCCAACATCGAGCGGCCTTTCGTCTTCGATTACGGCACATAGGCGAGACGCAGGCTCGCTACAGCAAAGATCGGCCCCGGCGAAGATAAGACGGCGACGGTGCGAGGAAACAGCTTTTCCGCGACTCGCACGCCCGGCTCGGTCATCCCGGGCACCACGGCGCCGGCGGGCCGGCGCAGGCTCCAACCCTCGGGCGGCCGCTCCAATCAGGCGGCCGAAAGCATGGCCGGCGCCTGCTCCGTCTCCGCGGGGGCGGTCCAGCGCGGCAACGCCGGCCCGGCGAGTTCCACCACCAACTCGGCCGCGCCGACCGGCAACAGCGCCGCCGGCACAAGGGCACGGCCGGTGGTCCAGCGGTACATATCCGACCCTTCGCCCTCGGCCGGGTGGAAGCCGATGCAGAGCAGCGGGTCATCGGCGGCGACGCGCTGCCCGTCGACGACGAGCGCGCGCAGGCAGACACCGAGGCGGCGCATGTCCGGGCTGTCGGTGACGAAGGCCGGCACGCTGGCCTCGGCCTGCAGCCAGACCTCGCCAGCTCCCCCGCCAGCCGGCAATGCGAAGTGGGCGACCAGCCCGTCGATGAGCGGCTCCACCACGGCGCCGTCGACGAGGAGGTGCAGCCCGGCAAGCGGCGCCTCGCCAAGCGCCCAGCCGAGCGACGCGGCGCGGGCCTGCAGTCGCCGGCGTACGGCGCGCACGAAGCACTCCTCGAGCACGTAGGGCCGGCAATACTTCTCGAACGCCGCAGCATCGGGCGTTCCGTCGGGCTGCTCCTCGGCATTGGCGGCGAAGAAGCTGCGATTGCCGACGTCGATGTAGCTCTCGCTCTTCATGCCGTTGGCGAAGAGGATGTCGTGGCTCTCGAGCTCGACGTGCCAGTAGGTCACCGCGTCCACTTCGAGCTGCCGCACGGTGGAGCCGTTGCACAGCAGCGCCGCCGGCATTAGCACTTCGTCGACCACCGAAACGACGATGCCGTGCCCGGGCGAGACCATCAGGTCGGTGGAGGGCACGTGGGTCGCGAAGGCGTCGGCGGCGATCCGGATCGGCAGCACGGCGCCCGGCTCGGGGTGGCGGCGGCAATCGATGGTGCGGCGGCCGAGCCATCGGATCGGACGGCGCTTGCCGGAAGCGGTGATCACGAGGTCGCCGATCTCCAGGGCTTCGACTGCAACCTCGCCGTGGACGGTGCGGATCATCGTGCCTTGCGCGAAGCATACCACGGCCTGGATCGCGGCGAGGTCGTTCGCCGCGAGGCCGACGCCGGCCGAAGTGCTGACGCCGGCGGCGATGTGGGTCGGCGACATGCCGGTGTAGTCGATGGAAACCGCGGTGATGCCGTTGCTGCCGCCGATGACGTAGGTCGGGATGCCATGGCCGTTGTAGCCGGTCTGCGTCACCGTCAGATGATCGAACGTCTGAACGCCGAGACCCTCGAAGGCGGCGATCGACAGCGTACCCTGCACCGACGGAGAATTGCCGTAGGTCACGGCTATGGAGCCCGTGAGCTTGGTCTCTACACGCGATCCAAAAATTTTCAACGCGTCGTCGAACGCGAAAACTTGATCAGCCATGAGGACCTCCGAATGGATCGATTGTTCTCGACCGTAAACGAAGGCTAACCCAAGGCTTCGGCACCGCAAGAGGAAAAGAGAATGCCGCAACGTCAGTAACCTCGACGTTCCGCGACGTCATCCTATAGCCACCTCGTTGATGTCGAGGATGTTTCCTGAGCAAGTCGCGAAAAGCACAGGCTTTGTATTTGCCTGCGCCGATCTTTAGGAATGTAATGAAGTCGAAAGTCGGAGGCTTCCGGGCGTGTTGCGCGGGCAGCCAGCCGAATCAGTGCGCGAAGGCCGGGTTGATGCCCTTGCAGGCCTCGACCAGCGTCTTCACCGAGGCGACCGATTTCTCGAACATCGCCTTCTCGGCATCGTCGAGCTGCACCTCGACCACCTTCTCGACGCCGCCGGCGCCGATGA
Organism: uncultured Beijerinckiaceae bacterium; assembly: GCA_964246205.1. Classification (GTDB taxonomy): domain Bacteria; phylum Pseudomonadota; class Alphaproteobacteria; order Rhizobiales; family Beijerinckiaceae; genus RH-AL1. Next base: position 3,193 of record CAXTQM010000233.1, read on the forward strand.
TCACCGGCACGCCGCAGTAGATGTTGGAAAGGCCGTACTCGCCGTTGAGCTGGGCGGCGCAGGGCAGCACGCGGCGCTTGTCCTTGAGATAGCTCTCGGCCATGGCGATGGCCGAGGCCGCCGGCGCGTAGAAGGCTGAGCCGGTCTTCAGGAGGTTGACGATCTCGCCGCCGCCCTTGCGGGTGCGCTCGACGATGGCGTCGAGCCGCTCGTGCGTGGTCCAGCCCATCTTGACGAGATCGGGCAGCGGGATGCCGGCCACCGTCGAGTAGCGCAGCGAGGGCACCATGTCGTCGCCGTGGCCGCCGAGCACGAAGGCGGTGACGTCCTCGACCGAGACCTTGAACTCCAGCGACAGGAAGTGGCGGAAGCGCGAGGAATCCAGCACACCAGCCATGCCGACCACCTTCCTGGGCGGCAGTCCGCTCGTCTTCTGCAACGCCCAGACCATGGCGTCGAGCGGGTTGGTGATGCAGATCACGAAGGCGTCGGGGGCGTGCTGCTTGATGCCGGCCCCGACCGATTCCATGACCTTGAGGTTGATGCCGAGAAGGTCGTCGCGGCTCATGCCGGGCTTGCGCGGCACGCCGGCGGTGACGATCACCACGTCGGAGCCGGCGATGTCCTCGTAGGAGTTGGCGCCGGAGAGGTGGGCGTTGAAGCCGTCGACGGGCGCGGATTCGGCGAGGTCGAGCGCCTTGCCCTGGGGCGTGCCCTCGGCGATGTCGAACAGCACGATGTCGCCGAGCTCCTTCAGCCCGGCCAGATGCGCCAGGGTGCCGCCGATCTGCCCGGCTCCGATCAGAGCGATTTTGCTGCGCGCCATAGTGCCACCACGTCCCGTCATGTCGATGAAGCCCGGGTTCTGCCCACAAAGCCGGCGGGCTGACAAGCCGCCGCTGGTGGAGGGTTCGCATGCCAAACTCTGCCACGTGGCCTATCGCCGATCCGGGCCGCGCCGACGTCATCGGCGTGCCGAAGGAGCATCGGCGCTCACGCCTCGCTGATGACGTCGCGTGCTTCCGGCTCGGGTGCGCGGCGGCGGCCGAAGCCCCTGGCCTGCTGCACGGCGCGGAACGCCTGCGAATACTGGCAGTAGGTCGCGACGTTGTCGGCCATGCCCTTGCGACGCGTCGCGTCGAGCTTCGACATACGCGCCGCCGGCCGCCCGCCCCACATCCAGCCCGACTCGAGCACTTGGCCGGGCGTGGTGGTGCTGCCCGCCGCAAGCAGCACGTCGTCCTGCACCCAGGTGTCCTTCGCCAGCACCGCGCCCATGCCGACCAGCGCCTCGTCGCCGATGCGGCACGGCCCGGTGCGCACGTTGTGCCCAACCGTGGTGTCGCGGCCGATCACGATCTCGCCCGAGCCGGCGCGCAGGATGGTGTTGTCCTGGATGTTGGTGTTGGCCCCCACGAAGATCGAGCCGGTGCCGCCGTGCGCCACGCAGGAGAAGAACAGCGACGACCCCGGCGAGAAGCTGAGCCGCCCGGCGCGCTGGGCGGTATGGGCGATGAACACCGCGTCGCCGAAATCCTGCACCGCGGAGGAAAGCTCGCTCTCGCT
>CAXTQM010000234.1:0-4719 GCA_964246205.1 uncultured Beijerinckiaceae bacterium
GCCCATCCTGCAGGCCATTGAGGCCCGCACGCTCGACGGCGCTGATGTGCACGAAGACGTCGCTGCCGCCATCCTCAGGCGCGATGAAGCCGAAGCCCTTCTGCGCGTTGAACCACTTGACTGTACCTTGGGCCATGACGACCTCCAAAGAAGCGCACCGCGTCGCCCGACAATTGCCGGGCGGGTCGGAGCTGTCGAATTCGAGGAAGCATCATTAGCAGGCGCGCACTCGCGCGCGGGGCCAAAGCACCGGCCTGATCGATCAAGCCGATATAAGGCTTTTCGCGTGGAACGCAAGCTCACCTCCGCCCGGCCTTGCCATCGGCTCGCGGCCATGCGAACCACCGCGGCTTCCGCCACCCCGCTGGACGACATCTCGGCCGGGCGGCTCCCGAGGCGTTGCGCCTTTCCCTACCCTGAGGAGACCCGATGTCGATCACGGCAGAACGCAAGCAGACCGTCATATCCGACTACGCGCTGAAGAACGGCGACACCGGCTCGCCCGAGGTGCAGGTGGCGATCCTCACCGAGCGCATCACCAACCTGACCGAGCACTTCAAAACCCACACCAAAGACAATCATTCGCGCCGCGGGCTGCTCAAGATGGTGTCGCAGCGCCGCCAGCTGCTCGACTACGTCAAGGGCAAGGACGAGCCGCGCTACAAGGCGCTGATCGAGCGTCTCGGCATCCGGAGATAACGCGAGCAACGTTCCGGGTAGCTCGCGCAGCGGATCCCGAAAGCGGCGAGGTTCGAGCTTGTCCTGGAACAAGTGGAATTTGCCAGTTCGGGATCGCCTTGGGCGCCGTGCAACGACGGTCCCATTCGCCGATCAGATCGCCCGCTTGCCCTTGCGCGTCGGCGCGGCGTAGGCGCCGCCAAGCGCCTGGTAGAGCGCGATAGCCTCCGTGAGCCGCAGCAGGCGCACCTGCACCAGCGTGTCCTGCGTCGTGAACAGCGTCTGCTCGGTCTGCAGCAGCGTTACCACGTCAAGCACGCCGATCGTGAGCTGTTCCTCGGAGAGCTTCAGCGCAAGCTTTGAAGCGATAAGAGATTCCCGCGTGTACTTCTCCTGCTCGGCATAGCGTTTGAGGCCGACTAGCGCGCGGTCGACGTCGGAGAAGGCGGTGATGACGGCGAGGCGATAGTTGGCGAGCAGGACATCCTGCTGTCCCTTGCTCTCGTCGAACTGGCCGCGTAGCAGCCCGGCATCGAAGATCGGCTGAGTGACGCCGAGCGCCACGTTGTAGAACGACGACGACGGGGTGAACAGCGTCTGCAGCGCAGTGCTGGAAAAGCCGCCCTGCGCCGTCAGGTTGAGCTGCGGGAAGAAGGCGGCGCGGGCAGACACCAGGTTGGCGTGGGCCGACGCCAGGCTGGATTCCGCGAACTCGATGTCGGGACGCTGGGTCAGCACCTCGGAAGGGATGCCTGGCGAGGGCCGCGGCACGGTGCCGTCGAGCACGCTGCTGCCCTTGACGAAGACGCGCTGCGGCGTGCGCCCGAGCAGGATGCCGAGCGCGATCACGTTCTGGTCGGCGATGACCTCCAGCGGCGGGATCGAGGCGCGCAGGTTGGCGACGAGCGCCGCCTGCTGCGCCACATTGAGCGCCGTCGCCGTGCCAGCCTTCTCGCGGTCCTGGATGAGCTTGAGGATGCGGTCGGCGTCGACGACGTCTTGCTGGGCGAAGCGCACCCGCTCGCGCGCAGCGAGCACGTTGAAATATGTGTTGGCGACGGTGGCAAGCTCGGTGAGCTGCACCGTCTGGCGATTCCAGCGGCTCGCGGTGGCGGTATCCTGCGCCGCCTTGTAGGCTGCTCGGTTCTTGCCCCAGAGGTCGAGCTGATAGCTGGCGGCGAAGGACGACACGAAGGAGGTCGCACCGCCGGCTGTCACCCCAGTTCCGGTGTTGATGACCGTCGAAGACGTTCCGCTCGAGGTCGTCGGCGTCGTCGTTCCGGTGGTCCCGCCCGTCGTGGTGCCGCCTGCACCGGTCCCCGTTATGCCGGTCGTGCCGCCGGTCGACCCGGCCCCGATCACGCCGGGGCTGACGGTGGCAGAGCCGGAATTGGTTGCGGTGGTCGTGACGGAGTTGGTGCCGGATGGCGTGGTGACGCCGCTCATTCCGGTGGCGGTTCCCGTCGTCCCGAGCCCGCTCGCGCCCGTGGTGATCATCACCGTGTTGCCCGTCGACGCTGCGCCCGAGCCGCTGTTGTTGATCGTGTTGCTCGCGCTGATGAGCGGAAACAATGTCGAGCCGGTGATCCGCGCCGCCGCGTCGGCCTGCTCGAGCTGTCCGATCGCCGCGGCGACTGAGAGGTTGGAGACCTCCGTCTCCTCCATGAACCGGGTCAGCTCGGGCGCGCGGAACTGCGACCACCAGTCCACGGCGTGGTCGCGCAGCCCGCCGGCGGCGTCGGAGTAGCGATAGGTCGTCGGCACGTCGAGCTTGGGATCGGGCACGGTGGCGTTGGGCACGCAGGCGGCGAGCGCGAGAGCGGCGCCGAGCGGCCCCGCTAGCCGCTTTCCGTGTCGCTTCAACGCCGTCCTACGCACGCACGTCCCCGCCGCGAGCGCGGCCGGCTGCGGTGCCGCCGGCTGGCGCATGTCGCTGGTCATAGGAGCCTTCTCAGGCGCCGCATACGGCGGAACCGTGGCCGCGGCCGATCACGGAAGCGTATGGCGGCTCACGTGTCAGCCGGGCCACATGCGACGCCATGGACGCTCTCGCGCGTCTGTCACAGTCTCGCCCGCAGGAAAGCAGGGCCGTTCGCGATGGAGACCGCTCGCCCGAAAACCGCGTCGACGGTGTCCGACGACATCCATGCGCGCGACATCTTCGCCCAGATCATGGACAAGGGCTTCTGAGCCGGGCCGCTCGCGTAGCCGGGCGTCGACGGCAAGGCGCCGCAGCCGCCGTCCGCAACCCGGGTTGCGCGCGCGGAATTGCGTTCCACACCGTCGAAGGAATGTGCGTGCCTGTCCTGCGTCTCGTACTCGGCGACCAGATCTCCGATGGTCGCCTGTCCTCGCTCCGCGACCTCGACGCCAAGCGCGACACCGTGCTGTTCGCCGAAGTCGGCGACGAGACCGGCTACGTCAAGCATCACAAGCAGAAGATCGCGCTGGTCTTCGCCGGCATGCGAGGCTTCGCCGGGCGGCTGCGCGAGGCCAAGGTGAAGGTGCGCTACGTCGGCTTCGAGGACGGCGGCAACACGGGCTCGCTGCTCGGCGAGGTGCGACGTGCGCTCGGCGTGGCCGAATACGACCGCGTGGTGGTCACCGCGCCCGGCGAGGTCCGGCTGATGGAGGCGTTCGAAGGCTTCGCCGCCCAGTCCAACGTGCCCTTCGAGATTCGCGAGGACGACCGATATCTCTGCACACCGGCGCAGTTCGCCGCCTGGGCCGAGGGCCGCAAGGAGCTCCGCATGGAGTTCTTCTATCGCGAGATGCGCAAGCGCTACGGCCTGCTCATGGACGCCGACGGCAGGCCCGAGGGCGGCGCCTGGAACCTCGACAAGGAAAACCGCAAGGCCATGCCTAGGCGGCTCAAGCCGCCGCACCATCGCTTCATCGCGCCGAACGCCGACACCAAGGCCGCCATCGCCGACGTGGCGCGGCTTTTCCCCAAGCATTTCGGAACCCTGGAGGGCTTCGGCTACGCCACCACGCCGGCCGAGGCCGAGCCGATCGTCGCCGGCTTCGTCGCCGACATCCTGCCGGGCTTCGGCGACTACCAGGACGCCATGGTCGCCGGCGAGCCGTGGATGTGGCACGCGATCATCTCGGCGGCGATGAACCTCGGCCTGATCGACCCGCTCGACGTGTGCCGCCGCGCCGAGGCCGAGTACCGCGCAGGGCGCGCGCCGCTCAACGCCGTCGAGGGCTTCATCCGCCAGATCCTCGGCTGGCGGGAATACATGCGTGGCATCTATTGGCTGAAGATGCCGGCCTTCAAGGCGCTGAACGCGCTCGGTGCCGATCGCAAGCTGCCGTGGTTCTACTGGTCGGGCGAGACCGACATGGTCTGCGTGAAGGAGGCGGTGACGGCGACGCGCGACCACGCCTACGCCCATCACATCCAGCGGCTGATGGTGACCGGCAATCTCGCCATGCTGCTCGGCGTGCACCCGGACGCGATCAACGACTGGTACATGGTCGTCTACGCCGACGCCTACGAATGGGTCGAGCTGCCCAACGTGCACGGCATGGCGACCTTCGCCGACGGCGGCATCATCGGCTCGAAGCCCTACGCCGGCTCCGGCGCCTACATCAACCGCATGAGCGACTATTGCGGGCGTTGCCGCTACGACGTGAAGCAGCGTGTCGGGCCCGATGCCTGCCCCTTCAACGCGCTGTACTGGGACTTCATGATCCGCAACGAGAAGGTGCTGGGCGGCAACATGCGCATGGCGATGCCCTACCGCACGCTGGCGCGCTTCGCGCCGTCGGAGCGCGCCGCGATCCAGGCCGAAGCCGAACGCGTGAAGACCGCGTTCGGCGCGGTGCCGGCGTAGCGCCCGCGTCGCTGCCACATGCGTTCGGGTCATCAGGATCGCAGGCCGAGGCGAGAAGCGACACCAGCGGAGCACTTGCCGATGTTGCGGCCGCCGTGCCGCCCCTCTATGAGAGGTCCGGCGACCTTGGGGCGTCGCCAAGTGGTAAGGCAGCGGATTTTGATTCCGCCATCCGGAGGTTCGAATCCTCCCGCCCCAGCCA
>CAXTQM010000235.1:0-4717 GCA_964246205.1 uncultured Beijerinckiaceae bacterium
TTGCCGCGGCGACGGGCATCGGCACCACGTTATCGACGTCGGGCACGGCTTCCCTCGCCCGCCGCGGCAGCAGGATGCGGATGGTGGTGCCGCGACCCTCTTCGCTGGCGATGTCGGCATGGCCGCCGGACTGCCGCGCGAAGCCGTAGACCTGGGCAAGGCCGAGCCCGGTGCCCTTGCCGACCGCCTTGGTCGTGAAGAACGGCTCGAAGGCGCGCGCCAGCACGTCGGGCGGCATGCCGGTGCCGGTATCGGTCACGGCGAGCGCGACGTAGGCGCCGGGCGCCAGCTCCTCCTGCGCCGCGCAATAGGCGGCGTCGAGTTCGACCTCGCGCGTGGACACGGTCAGCGAGCCGCCGCGCGGCATCGCGTCCATGGCGTTGACGCAGAGGTTGAGTACCGCGTTCTCGAGCTGGTTGGGATCGACCAGCGCTCCGTCGGCGACGGCATCGAGCCGCAGCTCGATCGTCACCGATTCGCGCAGCGTGCGGGCGAGGAGCGAGCGCATGCCTTCGACGAGGTCGTTGATCGCCAGCGGCTTGGGATCGAGCGGCTGCTGCCGCGAGAACGCCAGCAGGCGCTGCGTCAGCGCGGCGGCACGGTTTGCGCCGTCGGTGGCATTGGCGACGAGCTCGCGGTGACGAGGGTCGGCGTCCCTCATGCGCCGGCCGAGCAGGTCGAGGCTGCCGATCACCACCGTAAGGAGATTGTTGAAGTCGTGGGCGATGCCGCCGGTGAGGCGGCCCACCGCCTCCATCTTCTGCGACTGGCGCAATTGCTCCTCGACGCGTTCGCGGCTGCCCATCTCGGTGCGCAGCTGCGCCGCGGAACGACGCCAGCGCTCGGTGGCACGCTGCTCCAGCGCGATCTGGCGTATCGCGAAAGCCGACACGCCGAGCAAGGCGAGCGAGGCGAAGGCGGCGACGAGGCCGTAGCCCCACATGTTGCGCCACCACGGCAGCAGCGCCGACTTCCAGGTGATGCCGAAGCCGATCACCACGGGATAGTCGCCGACCTTCTCGTAGCCGAAGATGCGTCGGATGCCGTCGACCATCGCCGGACGCACCAGCGCGTCGCGGCTGCGCCCGTCTAGCTTGACCCGGAACATCGCACGCGGTGGCGTCACCGTCGCCGGCAGCATCGGCTCGGAGGCGAGCACGCTTCCGTCGGCGCGCGCCAGGATGACCAAGTGGGAAAACTCGCGCTCGGCCTGGCTGTAGAACTCCTTGAAATAGCTCTGCTCGATCGAGACCGCCACGATGCCGTCGAACTGTCCGGGCTTGGCGCTCCTGACGCGCTGCGCCATGGTGAAGATCGGCGTGCCGCTAAGCTCGCCCATGGCACCGCGCGACACATAGGGCAGGCGCGAGGACGCGATCTTCAGCGCGCGAAAATAGTCGCGATCGGCGAGGTTCGGCGTCGCCTCGCCGGCTTTCAGCGCGCTGCTGACGCGCACCTTGCCGGCGGCATCGGTGATGGTGACGTCGGCGACCTGCGGCAACAGCTCGCTGAGGTGCACGAGCAGCTTGCGAAGTGCGTCGACGTCGGCCGGCTTCGACCAGTCGATCGTCTCGAGGTGCTCGTTGATCTGGTCGAGCATCAGTTGATGGGTCTCGAAGACCTTCATCGCATGCTCGTGCAGGATGCGGGTGGTGCGCTCGACGCGGTGCTCGGCCGCCCGCACCACGTCGCTGCGATTCTGCTTGGCGGCCAAACCGAACAGCAGCAGCGGCAGAAGGATCGACACGGCGAGCAGCGCCAGGGTCGAGCGCGGCACGCGCGCGATCAGGCGGAACGGCCGGCGGGCGGCGCGACGAGGAGCGGCGGCATCGGCCGGCAGCGACGACATGACCAGGGCGTAGCTCTTCTCGATGTCCGGAAGATGGCTGACGAAGCGCCCGAGAATGGCGCACTTGATCGCTCCTCCCGGATCGGCCAAGGTCCGCGCGCCCTGCCGGGCGGTTAGCTCAGTTGGTAGAGCGTCTCCTTTACACGGAGAATGTCGGCGGTTCGAGCCCGTCACCGCCCACCAGGTCGTCAGCCAGGCTCGGCTTGAAGTCGATGGAGCGGCGGTTCGCTTCGCTCCTATTCCGCTGCCCGCAGCACCCCTCTCGCCGTCGCCGCCTCGCTCTCGGAGAAATCGAGCGCGTCGATGCGCTCGCCGCGCTTGAGGATCTTGTCGGCGGAGGTCAGTACCCCGGTCACATCCTCGCCCACCTGCCGGAAATGGGTGCCGAGCTTGCCGACGCGCTCGTGGAGGCGGGCGACGTCGGCGACCAGCGTGCGCACCTCGTTCTGGATAAGGTGGGCCTGCTCGCGGACGCGGGCGTCGCGGACGATGGCCTGCATGACCTGCACGGCCATCATCAGCAGCGAGGGCGAGACGATGATGATTCGCGCCTTGTGGGCCTTGGCGACGATGTCGTCGTAGCTCTCGTTGATCTCGGCGTAGAGCGATTCCGAGGGCACGAAGAGGATGGCGACGTCCTGCGTCTCGCCGGGCAGGAAGTAGCGCTCGGCGATGTCCTTGATGTGCCGGCCGACATCGCCGCGTACCCGCGCCATCGCCGTCTTCACGCCAGCCTCGTCGCCGGCCGCGGCCTTGACCGCCGTGAAGGCCTCCAGCGGGAACTTGGCGTCGACCACCATCATGCGGTCGTCGCCGGGCAGGCGGATGCAGCAGTCGGGCCGGGTGCGGTTGGAAAGCGTCCACTGGAACTCGTAGGCCGAGGCCGGCAGGGCGTCGCGGATGATCGCCTCCATCCGGCCTTGGCCGAAGGCGCCGCGCGCCTGTTTGTTGGCGAGGATGTCCTTGAGGCCGAGCACCTCCTGCGTCAGCTCGGTGAGCCGGCCCTGCGCCGCGTCGATCACGGCGAGGCGCTCGTTGAGCTTGCCGAGGTTCTCCGTGGAAGCCTTCGACGAGTTGTCGAGGTTCTGCCCGAGGCGGTAGCCGACAGCATCGAGCCGCTCGCCGACGAAGCGGGCGAGCTCGGCCTGCCGGCTGCCGAACACCTCAGCTACCGTCGCCATGCGACCGTTGAGTTCGGCCGAGGCGCGGGCGATGGCGACCATGCGTTCGTCCATCTCGTCCTGCCGCTCGGCGGCGGCCTCGCGCTCTTCGCGGGCCCGCCCGGCGGCGCGCGCCAAAGCCACCAGCAGCGCCAGGGTCAGCACGACCAGCGCCGCGCCGCCCGCTAGCGCGAGATGCAGGAGGGTGACGGGATGATCGGCGATGACGAACAGCTGGCGGTCCATGCGACGCAGCCATACGCGATTCGCCACGCGTTTGGAACGAAGGCGGAACGGCTGCCAAGCTGCCGGATACGATTGTGCGCACTTGATCGAGCGGAGCGGCGCGTCAGTTGCTCGGTTCCGCCCGGCCGCGATGCCCTGGGCGCGCAGACGAGGAATCCATCAAGGCGAAGAAGACCTACGGCACGGCGACCTGGAGCGGCGGCCTCAAGGACGGCAAGGGCACGTCTCGACGCAGAGCGGCGCGCTGAGCGAGCAGCCCTACGGCTTCAACACGCGGTTCGAGGACAAGCCCGGCACCAATCCCGAGGAGCAGATCGGCGCCGCACTGGCCTCTTGCTACGCCATGGCGCTGTCGCTGTTTCTGGGCGAACACGATCTGAAGGCCGACAAGATCGACGCCCACGCCGATGTCTTCCTAGAGCCGGACGGCGAAGGTTTCTCCGTCAAGACGATCGACCTCAAGGTCTCGGCCAAGATCCCGGGCGTCGACGAGGTCAAGTTCCACGAGGTCGCCGAGCAGACCAAGGCCAATGCCCAATCTCCAAGCTGCTCAAGGCGACGATCAACCTGGACGCCAAGCTGGCCTGACCGGCCGCTCACGGGAATTCTGTTGCAGAGCGGCAGGAATTTTGCGTTTCGGCCGGCTCAATGCTACCGCACTGCAGCAACTTTGCGAAGGAGCATCAATGACCTTTAGAAGCCTCGCGACGGCCTCGTGCCTCGCGCTCGCCGTGACCCTCGCGGTCGCCGCCCCGATCGCCGCCCACGCCAAGATGGCCGACATGAAGATGATCGACCCCGATGGCGACGGCACCGTCAGCCTCGACGAAGCCAAGGCGGCCGGCGACATGAAGTTCACCGAGATGGACCCCGATAAGGACGGCACGATCGACATGAAGGAAGGCAAGGGCATGCCCAAAGCCGCCTTCAAGATGGCTGATCCCGACAAGGACGGCACCATCGACAAGATGGAATACGCGGCCATGGTCGAGGCCGATTTCAAGAAGGCCGACAAGGACGGCGACGGTACGCTCGACAAGAAGGAACTCGCCAGCCCCGCCGGCAAGAAGCTGCTCTCGCTGATCCAGTAAGCGGCAAGACTAACACCATCTGGAGCCGCGGCAACCATCCGCGGTTTCGATAGATGCCCCGTCGTACGACCCAGCGCTCGGAACCTTTGCCTTGGGGGGCTAATTCCCGGTTCTCCTGCCCGCGCCCGGCGCTCGATGCGCGGCGAAGCGTGCGGGCAATCCTCTCCCATGATAATTCGAGCGAGGCCATGACCCGACTGAAGAACATGCTCCTCGCCGGGACACTCGTCCCGGGCTTGGTCGTCCCTCCGGTGACCGCCGGCTGGGCGCAGGCGCCAGGCCTCGAGCGTGGCGGCCCGGGTGTTCCGGGTGCGCCCGGCGGTCAGGGCGCGCGTGGTGGCGCCGAAGCGCCGCGCGGCGGGTCGAGCCGG
>CAXTQM010000236.1:0-4699 GCA_964246205.1 uncultured Beijerinckiaceae bacterium
TCGATCATCTACGGCATCTGGGGCTTCTTCATCCTGAAGCCGCTGCTGCAGACCTACATCGAGCCGCTCATCATCAAGGTCACGGGTCCGATCCCGGCACTCAACGTCATCTTCGCCGGGCCGCCCTACGGCACCGACATCTTCACCGCCGGCTTCATCCTGGCGGTCATGGTGATCCCCTTCATCACCTCGATCTCGCGCGACGTCTTCGCCACCGTACCGGCGGTGCTGAAGGAGAGCGCCTACGGGCTCGGCTGCACCACCCGCGAGGTGGTCGGCAACGTCGTCATCCCCTACACGCGCGTCGGCATCATCGGCGGCGTCATGCTGGCGCTGGGCCGCGCGCTCGGCGAGACCATGGCGGTCACCTTCGTGATCGGCAACGCGCACTCGCTCGGCTCCTCGCTGTTCTCGCCAGGCACCTCGATCTCGGCGACCATAGCCAGCGAGTTCGCCGAGGCCACCGGCGGACTCTACACCTCGTCGCTGATCGCGCTGGGCCTCATCCTGTTCGGCATCACTTTCGTCATCCTGGCGATCGCGCGCCTCATGCTGATGCGCATCGAGCGAAAGGGTCGCTGAGATGGACCTGCTCGCCTCGCGCCGCGCCAAGAACGGCGTCTACGTCGCCCTTTGCTACGCCGCCTCGGCTTTCGGGCTCGCCTTCCTGGTCTGGATTCTGGTGGTGTTGATCTCAAAGGGATTGGACGGCATCAGCCCGACGCTGTTTTCCACGCGCACCCTTTCGCCGGGCAGCGGCGGCGGCCTTTCCAACGCGATCCTCGGCTCGATCATCATGACCGCTCTAGGCACGCTCGTGGGCACGCCAATCGGTATCCTCGCCGGCACCTATCTCGCCGAATACGGCACCGGCTCGAAGCTCGCTTTCGTGGTGCGCTTCATCAACGACATCCTGCTCTCGGCGCCCTCGATCGTCGTCGGCCTTTTCGTCTACCAGATCGTGGTGGTGCCGATGGGCCACTTCTCCGGCCTTGCCGGCTCCTTCGCGCTGGCGATCATCGTCATCCCGGTGGTGGTGCGCACTACGGAGGACATGCTGCGGCTAGTGCCGACGCCGCTGCGCGAGGCCTCGGCCGCACTCGGCATGCCCAAGAGCATGATCGTCCAGCGCATCGCCTACAAGGCGGCGCGCGCCGGCCTCACCACCGGCGTGCTGCTCGCCGTGTCGCGCATCTCCGGCGAGACGGCGCCGCTCCTCTTCACCGCGCTGAACAATTCCTACACCAGTTCGAACCTCAACGCGCAGATGGCGAGCTTGCCCTACGTCATCTATCAATATGCCGGCTCGGCCTATCCCGATTGGCAGCAGCTCGCTTGGTCGGGCGCGCTCATGATCACGCTTGCCGTGCTGACGCTGTCGATCACCGCACGCACGGTTGGAACGTCGAGGACCAAACGATGACTCGTGACGAACCCATCACCTCCGCCCGGGCCGCCTCGGTGGCGCCGGCAGGCGCGTCCGCCCCGGTGATCGAGAGTCGGCCCGAGCCAACGGACGGGCCGCTGGCAACGGGGAAGACGGTGAGCTATCAACCGACCGAAGCCGCCGGCCCCCATGCCAAGCCGAACCTGCCGACAAAGATGGTCGTCAAGGACCTCAAGTTCTTCTACGGCGACAAGCTGGCACTCAAAAGCATCAACCTGCCGGTCTACGCCAACAAGGTGACGGCGCTGATCGGTCCATCGGGCTGCGGAAAGTCGACGCTGCTGCGGGCGATGAATCGAATGTACGACCTCTATCCGCGCCAGCACGCCGAGGGCGCGGTGATGCTCGACAACGAGAACATTCTCGACAAGAGCACAGACCTTAACCTGCTGCGCTCGCGCGTCGGCATGGTGTTCCAGAAGCCGACACCGTTCCCGATGTCGATCTTCGACAACATCGCCTTCGGCATCAAGCTATACAATCGTTTGCCGCAAAAGGAGATCGCCGAGCGCGTCGAGACCGCGCTGCGCGGTGCCGCGCTGTGGAACGAGGTGAAGGATAAGTTGCAGGAGAGCGGCCTGTCGCTGTCCGGCGGCCAGCAGCAGCGCCTGTGCATCGCCCGCACGGTGGCGGTCGAGCCCGAGGTCATCCTGTTCGACGAGCCCTGCTCGGCACTCGATCCGATCTCCACCGCCAAGGTCGAGGAGCTGATGGACGAGCTCTGCGCCAAGTACACGCTGGTCGTCGTCACCCACTCGATGCAGCAGGCGGCGCGTGTGTCGCACTACACGGCGTTCATGTACCTAGGCGATCTGGTAGAGTTCGGCGATACCAAGCGCATGTTCACCTCGCCCGAGCAGCAGCAGACGCAGGACTACATTACCGGCCGCTTTGGCTGATCGACGACGCCGAACTCGCAGGAACGGGGACAACATGTCCGATCACATCGTCAGTGCGTACGACAAGGAGCTCGGCCTGCTCGGCCGCAAGATCGCGGAGATGGGTGGCATCGCCGAGAAGATGCTGTCGGATGCAATGGATTCGCTGTCCGATCTCGATGCCGACCTCGCTCGCGCCACCGTGGCCGCCGACCCGCGCCTCGACATGCTCCAACGCGAGATCGAGGAGCAGGCGATCCTCACGATCGCCCGTCGCCAGCCTATGGCCGTCGATTTGCGCGAGATCGTGGCCGCCATTCGCATCTCCGCCGATCTCGAGCGCGTCGGCGACCTCGCCAAGAACATCGCCAAGCGCGCCGTCGTCGTCGCCACCGAAGCGCGACTCCCGCGCGCCATCATAGGGCTCAAGTCGATGCACGATGCGGCGGCGCTGTCGCTGAAGGACGTGCTCGACGCCTACGCCCACCGCGACGTCGAGCGCGCGCGCGATGTCTGGATCCGCGACGCCAATCTCGACGCGCTCGAGGACAGCGTGTTCCGCGACCTGCTGACCTTCATGATGGAGGATCCGCGCAACATCTCGTTTTGCACCCACTTGCTGTTCTGCTCGAAGAACATCGAGCGGATCGGCGACCATTCCACCAACATCGCCGAGACGATCGTCTATCTCGTCACGGGTGAAGCGCTGCCGGTCGACCGGCCCAAGGGCCGCATGTCCGCTTCGCTGCCGGCGGCATGATGGTGACGGATGCGTTGGATACCGGCGAGCGCCCGGGGCGTGCGGCGGCAACCGCCAGTGCCACGCCGCGCATCCTCGTCGTCGAGGACGAGGAGACCTTGAGCGTGCTGCTGACCTACAATCTCGAGGCCGAGGGCTTCGTGGTCGAGGTGTGTGAGCGCGGCGACGAGGCCGACATCCGCATGCAGGAAAATCCGCCGGACCTCGTGATCCTCGACTGGATGCTGCCCGGCGTTTCCGGCCTGGAGATTTGCCGCCGCATGCGCGCGCGCCAGGCGACCCGCTCTTTGCCGGTGATTATGCTGACCGCCCGCGGCGAAGAGTCCGAGCGCGTGCGCGGGCTCTCGACCGGCGCCGACGACTACATGGTGAAGCCCTTCTCCGTGCCCGAGCTGATCGCCCGGGTGCGCGCGCTGCTGCGCCGCGCCAGCCCGGACCGCGTCGCCTCGCGGCTTTCGGCCGGCAACCTCGAGCTTGACCGGCAGAACTGGCGCGTCCACCGCGCCGGCCGCACCATCCACCTCGGGCCGACCGAATTTCGGCTGTTGGAATACCTCATGGCCAAGCCGGGCCGGGTGTTCTCTCGCGCGCAGCTGCTCGACAGCGTCTGGGGCCTCACCGTCGAGATCGACGAGCGCACCGTCGACGTCCACGTCGGCCGTCTGCGTAAGGCGCTCAGCCAAGAGGGCGAAGCCGATCCCATCCGCACCGTTCGCGGCGCCGGCTACGCCTTCGACGAGACCTTCGGACAGGGCTGAGTCGGCGGCCCGCCGAACCGTAGCTTGCGGTCAAACGGGCTGTTCGGTGTTGCCGGCCGAAGCACAAACCTTGGCGACATCGGCGATGTTGAGATCGGTGTGGCCGGGCGTCTTCGACGTCTCGTCCATGCACTTGAGGATGCGTGCGTCGTCACCGTAACGCTCGCCGAGCACCTGCTTCAAAAGTTCGGAACGCTCCTTCTCCGAAGCGTGCTTCCAGACACTCATCGTGTCGTCGGCGTTCAAGGCGAACGCAGGCGCCGCCGTCGCTGAAAACCACGGGAGCAGTACGACCGCGACCATCGAGCTGCGCATCTGAAACTCTCCTCGCTTAACTTTTCCTAGGTAGCACGAGGTGCCCGCAGTCGAGGTGCGGCCGATCGCGCGTCGCACGCTCGATCCTCAGCCTCTTCTTGACACCGCCGTAGCCGGACAGCTCTTCGGCGGGTCGACGCCCTTGCCGTCGACAGCGAGGCCAGCGCCATGCCCAATCCCATCGAAGCAGCGATCCGCGCGACGCTGGAGCGGGGAGTCGAGGCATTGGCGGCGTTCAACCGCAGGCGCCTGCCCAGGTTCGCCAGTCCTTTCCTCGTCGGGATCCACACGCCGATGCGCGAGGAGTTGACGATCAAGGATCTTGCCATCGAAGGGGCGATCCCCGCTGCGCTGACCGGACGTTATCTCAAGATGGCGGCCAACCCGGTCTCGCCCGAGCCCTTGGGGCACCACTGGTTCATGGGCGACGGCATGGTGCATGGGGTCGCCCTCGAGTCCGGGCGGGCGCTGTGGTACCGCAATCGCTGGATCGGCTCGCGCCTCGCCGCCGCCGCCCTCGGCCGCCCGCCGGCGCCAGACC
>CAXTQM010000237.1:0-3776 GCA_964246205.1 uncultured Beijerinckiaceae bacterium
GGGCTTCTTCGACGCCCAGACGCCGCGCATCGACGCGCGCGCCGGGTTCGACTTCGCCGTTACGATCTTTGCCGCCGCCGGCCACAGCGACATGCCGCTGCTGCAGATCGGCGCGCTGACGCTCTCGGCCGCGAGCATCGCGCGGGCCTGACTACCAGTTCGTCGGCTTGGGGTTGCGCGAGGCGAACGGGATCTGGTGCCAGTAGGGATAGGCCGGCTCGCGCCGGCTGGCCTTGTCGAGCGTGGCCACCTGCTCGGACGTCAGCGTCCAGCCGACGGCGTCGAGATTGGCCTTGAGCTGGGCCTCGTCGCGGGCGCCGACAACGATGTTGCAGACGCTCGGCCGGGTCAGCAGCCAGTTCAGCGCCACCTGCGGCACGCTCTTGCCGGTCTCGGCGGCGACGGTGTCGAGCGCGTCCACCACGGTGTAGAGGTACTCGTCCTCGACCACGGGGCCGCCGGCGGCGCCGCCTGAGGCGATGCGTCCGCTGCCCGCCGCCTGGCCGCGGCGGATCTTGCCGGTGAGGCGGCCCCAGCCGAGCGGGCTCCACACCATGAGGCCAACGCCCTGGTCGAGACCGAGCGGCATCAGCTCCCACTCGTAGTCGCGCCCGATCAGCGAGTAATAGCCCTGGTATGCGACATAGCGCGCCAGCCCGGTGCCCTCGGAGGTCGCCAGCGCCTTCATCAGCTGCCAGCCGGAGAAGTTGGACGCGCCGATGTAGCCGATCTTGCCGGCGCTCACGAGATCGTCGAGCGCGCGCAGGGTCTCGTCGACCGGCGTCAGCGCGTCGAAGGCATGCATGAAATAGACGTCGATGTGGTCGGTGCCGAGCCGCTTCAGGCTGGCCTCGCAGGCGCGGACGAGGTGGTAGCGCGACGAGCCGACCTCGTTGGGACCCTCGCCGGTCGCGAACGTCGCCTTGGTGGAGATCAGAACCTTGTCGCGTCGGCCTTTCAGCGCCTGGCCCAGCACCTCCTCCGACGTGCCGTCGGAATAGATGTCGGCGGTGTCGAAGAAGTTGACGCCGGCCTCCAGGCAGAGATCGACCATGCGGCTGGCGCCGTCGACATCGGTCTGGCCCCAGCGCTTGAAAAACTCGTTGGAGCCGCCGAACGTGCCGGTGCCCAGCGACAGCACCGGCACCTTGAGGCCGCTGCGTCCGAGTTGGCGGTGTTCCATGGTGCGTTCTCCTGGTTTGGACCCCGAAACGCGCGAGTTGGCCCGCGGTGCCCGGCATTGGCGCTTCCCGGCCAAGCTTCCCGGCTCTATGACAGAACTATGGCCACGCTCGACATCACCGCCGACGATCCATCGCGCGAGACGACCAGCCTCGACTGGAAGGCCGTCGGCGCCGTGGCGCTCGGCAACATGCTCGAGTTCTACGACTTCATCACCTTCTCGTTTTTCGCCGTCGACATCGGCCGCGCCTTCTTCCCGTCGAAGGACCCGACCACCAGCCTCCTGTCGTCGCTGGCGGTGTTCTGGTCGGGCTTCCTGATGCGGCCGCTCGGCGGCGTGGTGATCGGCGCGCTGGCCGACCGTGCCGGGCGCAAGCCGGCGATGGTGCTGACGATAGCCCTGATGGCGCTCGGCATGCTGATGCTGGCGGCGACGCCGTCGGTCGCCACCATCGGCGTCGCCGCGCCGATCATCGTCATTGCCGGACGCCTGATCCAGGGCTTCGCGCTCGGCGGCGAGGTCGGCCCCTCCACCGCCTACCTGCTGGAGGCGGCACCGCAGAAGCGCCGTGCGTTCTTCGCGTCGTGGCAGACGGCGAGCCAGGGCGTGGCGGCGATCCTCGCCGGGTCGATCTCGCTGGCGCTGTCGCTCTCCCTGCAAAAGAGCGCGCTCGACTCCTGGGGCTGGCGCGTGCCGTTCTTCCTCGGCATCGCCATCGTGCCGGTCGGCATCCTGATACGCTCGCACCTGCCCGAAACGGCGGGTGAGGGCCAGGATCCCGAGGCCGCCCGCTCCAGCATCGACGTGCTACGCCTGCTCGTCGTCGAACATGGACCGCGCCTGTTGCTCACCCTGCTGGTGATCATGGCGGCGACGGTGTCGTTCTACATCGGCGCCAACATGCCGACCTACGCGCAATCCTCTTTGAAGTTCAGCAAGACGGCGTCGGATGGCGTGACCCTGGCTCTGGGCTTCGCCTCGCTCGGCTTCACCCTGCTCGGCGGCTGGCTCGCAGACCGCTACGGCCGCCGCCCAATCATGGTGATACCGCGAGTGGCGATCGTGTTGGTGGCGGTTCCGGCGTTCTGGATCGCCGTGCACCAGCCGCATCCCGTGACGATCTACGCCGTGGTGGTGCTGCTCTCGGCGCTGTCGTCGATCTCGACGGCGGCGATCATCGTCGCCGTGCCGGAGGCGCTGCCGCGCAACGTGCGCTCGGCGGGACTCTCGATCACCTACGCGCTTTCGGTCTCGATCTTCGGGGGCTCCGCGCCGTGGCTGGTGACCAAGCTCATCGCCCTCACCGGCGACAAGGTCGCCCCGGCCTACTACCTCGCCGCGACTAGCCTTATCGGCGCGGCCGCCGCGTTCCTGCTGCCGGAGACGAAGGGCCGATCGCTCGACTAGAATTGCGGACGCACGACCCGCACGTCGCTCTTGGCCGGCTTGTCGGAAGCTGCGGGGACCGGGGCGGACTGGGCGGCGACGGCGGCGCCGCGACCGTGAAAATGCGAAAGCGCCAAAAGGCACAGCAACAGCGCGACGACGGCGGCCGCCACCTGCAACGGACTGGTCCGCGCCGCGGGACGACGGAAACGCATCGAAACGCTCATGGGCAGGCTCGCGACCTCAATCGGGTGACGGGTGCACTTCGATTGCATCGAGAACAAGGTTAATCGCGCCCGACGAGGCCGTCTCACGAGGTATGTCGCGCTCGTGCTACACCTCGCCATGCTGTTCTCGATCCGCACCGCCACCTTGCCTACTTTCGACGGCGAAATGTTTCCGATCCGCAGGGTCTACTGCATCGGCCGCAACTACGCCGACCATGCCCGCGAGATGGGCAGCGACCCGCAGGCCGAGCCGCCGTTCTTCTTCATGAAGCCGGCCGACGCCGTCGTGCATGTGCCGGCGGGCGCCGTCGCCGCCATCGCGTATCCGCCGCTGACGGCGGAGCTGCACCACGAGCTGGAGCTCGTGGTGGCTTTGCGCTCCGGTGGGCACGACATCCCCGAGGCGACGGCGCTCGACCACGTCTGGGGCTACGCCGCCGGGCTCGACATGACGCGACGCGACCTGCAGGCGCAATGCAAGGCGGCGCGGCGACCATGGGAGATCGCCAAGGCCTTCGACGCCTCCGCGCCGGTTGGTCCACTGGTGCCGGTGGCCGCGTTCGGCCGGCCCGACGCCGGCCCGCTGGAGCTGACCGTCGATGGCGCCACGCGTCAGAAGGGCGACCTCGCCGACATGATCTGGAGCGTCGCCGCGCTGATCGCCCAACTGTCGCGTGGCAGCGCGCTGGCCGCCGGCGACCTCATCATGACCGGCACGCCGGCGGGCGTCGGCCCGGTGGTGCGCGGCGAGCGCCTGCGCGGCACGATCCGCGGCCTGCCGGCGCTGGAGGTGGCGATCGTCTGAGCGGCCCTCACGGGTCCTGGGCACGCGGCTTCAGCGTCCACCGCGTCGCGCCGACGACGACGTCGAAACGTGAAAGGAACGAGCGCCCGAGCAGGCCGTCGGCACCGCCGAAGGGTTTGTCGAGGATGGCGACCGGCACTCGGCGCGCCTCGCCTGCGGCGACCTTGACCAGCGC
>CAXTQM010000237.1:3786-4662 GCA_964246205.1 uncultured Beijerinckiaceae bacterium
CGCCGCCGTGCCGAGCCGGTGTAGACGCTGCCACTGGCCGTCTTTGCGCGGCTGGGCGGCGCCTGGGGCGGCGGCAAGGGCCGCCTTGTCGGCGAAGGCGGTGCCCACCGTGACGAAAGCCGGCGCCGGTGTCGACGATGAAGGTTCCAATAAAGCCGTTGATGGCGACGCGGGCGTGGATGACGTTGCCGTCGTCGACGAAAAGGCTGGCTTGTCCCGCCATGGCCACGTCGATGCTCATCCCGGAGCCACCGCCACCAGAAAGCCCGCCAGGTCGGCAGTGACGTGATCGACGTGGGCCGGCACGGCGGCGCCGACAATCTCGAAGGCCTCGCGGGTGTCAACGGCGTTGGGCGCAGGCACCACCAGCACGGTGACCATGCCGAGCTGCTTGGGGACGGCCAGGTTGCGCGGGATGTCCTCGAACATGGCGGCGCGGTGCGGGTCGACGCCGTGGCGCTTCAGGAAAGCGTGGTAGACGCCGGCCTCGGGCTTTGGCAGCAGCGCGCCGGAGACGATGTCGAACACGTCCTCGAACAGGCCGCCGAGGCCAAGCGCCTCCGTCGTCTTCTCCGCGTGGCTGCGCGAGCCGGACGTGAAGATCAGCTTGCGGCCGGGCAGCGCCGCCACCGCCGCCGCCAGCTCGGGATTGACGCCGACCGAGCTGCGGTCGACGTCGTGGACGAAGTCGAGGAAGGCATCGGGGTCGATGGCATCCGCCTCCATCAGCCCGCGCAGCGTGGTGCCGTAACGCGTGTAGTAAAACTTCTGCAGCGCCCGTGCCGACAGCCCGTCGAGGCCGTAGAGCTGCATGATGAAGAGCGAGATGCGCTGGTCGATCTTCGGCCAGAGGTCGGAGCCGGCGGGATAGAGCGT
>CAXTQM010000238.1:0-4615 GCA_964246205.1 uncultured Beijerinckiaceae bacterium
TGTCACCACGAGCTTCGTGCCGGCAGCCTCGGCGGCGGCGATGATCGGCCCGGCCTCGAGCTCCGCGCGCCCGAGCCAGTGCGGCGTCAGGTCCTCGTCGGTGACGAGCAGCAGCGCCTCGCCGTCGGGCACCGCCGGCGCCTCGCGGAGCTGACGCACCTTGGCCACCGCCTCCTCGTGGCGCGCCTCGGCATGCGTCGCCAAGCCTTTCGGCTCGAAGCGCCCCTCGGTGTAGCGCGCGATGTTGTTCGCGGTGGCGAGGTAGGTCTTGCCCTTGGTCTGCAGGCCGGCCGTCCAGCGCCACGACAGCGTGTTGGAGGCGGGGTCGGCATCGACGAGGTGGCGGAGGAAGAAGTCCGCCCCGAGCTGCCACGGCAGCCCCAGCGTGAAGATCCAGATCGAGGAGAACCACATGCGGGCGTGGTTGTGCATCCAGCCGGTCTCGACGAGCTCGCGCGCCCAATCGTCGAAGCCCTCGATGCCGGTCGCCCCTGCCTCGGCCTGCGCCAGCGCCTTCGTCGCGCCGGACCCGAGATCGTCTAGCGCGCGATCGCGCTCCTCCAGGAAGCGCGTCCACACCTCCGGATGCGCCTCAAGCCAGCCCTTCCAGTATGTGCGCCAGCACACCTCCTGAATGAACTTTTCCGCCCGCGTCGGCCCCTCAGCCTCCAGCACGGCGGCGACGATCTCGCGCTCGTCGAGCATGCGCCGTCGCACGTAGGGCGACAGCACCGAGGTGTCGCCGCGCTTCTCCGGGCCGGGATCGGCGTTGCGGTGCGAGGCGTAGCGCCAGCCGGCGCGCGGCAGGAAGGCCTGGAGCCGGGCGACGCCCTCGGCGCGGGTCGGGGCGAAATCGAGCTGGGAGGGCGGCTGGTTCATGGCCGGCTTGTCGCCGGGGCGTGAGGCGGAGGCGAGGCGGCGAATGGAAGCGGCGACCTCAGTGGCGGGTAAGTTCTCGCGGACCCCATCCGCCGTCTCTGATGCCTGACCCGGACGATGCTCACGACATCGGATTGGGGATGGTAGGTGTAGAAGACGACGTAGGGTAGCATCAGAACCAGGCGGATGCCGCGGCCCAGTTTAGGCCGGCATCCGCTCTCGGGGCGGCTCGCCAGTCTTGCGATCAGCCGTTTGAGCTTTGCATCGTACGACGACGCCGTTAGCGGTCCGGCCGAGGACATGAGATCCGCCAGGATCGTCAGGAAATCGTCCACGGCCTTCTTCGCCAGGACAACCCGCGTCACCTGCGCGTTTTGCCCGCCAGCAGATCGGCCGTTCGCACGCTCAGCTCTTCCGCCGTCACTGCTTCGCCACGCTCGAGCGCGGCGAGGCCTTCGTCGATGAGCGGCTTGGCCCAAGCGAAATCGTCGCTGTCGAGGTCGCGCTCGGCGATCTTCTCTTCGACGAGCTGGCGCACCCCGTCTTCGACCGACGCGAATTCACCGTCCGCGACGCGTGCGGCGATCCATTCTTCGAGGTGCGGCATCCGGTTGATCAGCATGACACGTTCCGGGCTTCCGAAAAGAATGCCACGGCCTTCCACGACGGTCATCCCCCAACGCTTCCGCCGGCGATCCTATCATACGGCATGGCGGGTTGCCGCAGCCTTCAGCGGCATGGTAGCGACGCGTCGTCCTTTTAGACGCGCGAGGGAGCGCGACCGCCCCGCTCGAAGCGGGGGCACCTCACCAGCAGCGGGAGTCCATGAAAGGCATCATCCTCGCCGGCGGCTCCGGCACGCGCCTGTACCCGCTGACCCTCGTCCTGTCGAAACAGCTGCTGCCGGTCTACGACAAGCCGATGATCTACTACCCACTCGGCACGCTGATGACGGCCGGCATCCGCGAGGTGCTGATCATCACCACGCCACACGACCTGCCGCTGTTCCGCCAGCTGCTCGGCGACGGCGAGGCCTACGGCATCTCGATCAGCTACGCGGTGCAGCCCGAGCCTAACGGCCTGGCCGAGGCCTTCGTCATCGGGCGAGACTTCGTCGGCGCCGACAACGTCGCCCTCGTGCTTGGCGACAACATCTTCTACGGCCACGGCCTGCCGGAGCTCTTCGCCAACGCGCTCGCGCGCGACACCGGCGCCACCGTGTTCGGCTATGTCGTGGCCGACCCCGAGCGCTACGGCGTGGTCGAGATGGACGGGCACGGCAAGGCGGTCTCGATCGAGGAGAAGCCGGCCCATCCGAAGTCCAACCTCGCCGTCACTGGCCTCTACTTCTACGACAATTCGGTGCTGGAGATCGCCGCGTCGATGAAGCCGTCGCCGCGCGGCGAGCTTGAGATCACCGACGTCAACAAGGTCTATCTCGAGCGGGGCGATCTCAGCGTCGAGATGATGGGCCGTGGCTTCGCCTGGCTCGACACCGGCACCCACGAGAGCCTCGCCGAGGCCGGGCAGTTCGTCGAGATCCTGGAGCGCCGCCAGGGCCTCAAGATCTCCTGCCTCGAGGAGATCGCCTTCCACCAGGGCTTCATCGACAAGGAGGCGGTGCTGCGCGGCGCCGCGCGCTACGGCAAGTCGGGCTACGGCGCCTACCTCAAGCGCCAGATGGACGAGGTGGCGCCGTGAGCCTGGCGGTCGAACCGCTCTCGATCCCCGACGTGCGCCTGGTCACGCCGCGGCGCTTCGCCGACAGCCGCGGCTATTTCGTCGAGACCTACACGGAGCGCACCTTCCACGGGGCCGGCATCGAGACCGCGTTCCGGCAGGACAACCAGTCGCTGTCGACGCAGCGCGGCACCATCCGCGGCCTGCACTTCCAGCTCGCGCCCGAGCCGCAGACCAAGCTCGTGCGCGTGCTCGCCGGCGCCGTGTTCGACGTCGCCGTCGACCTGCGCCGCGGCAGCCCGAGCTACGGCCGATGGTGCGGCGCCACGCTGACGGCGGAGGCCGGCGAGCAGCTGCTGATCCCGATCGGCTTCGCCCACGCCTTCTGCACGCTGGAGCCCGACACGATCGTCGCCTACAAGGTCGACGGCTTCTACAACAAGGCGGCGGAGGCGGGCCTGCGCTGGGACGATCCCGACATCGGCATCGCCTGGCCGGTGCCGGCGGCCGAGATCAAGGTATCGGAGAAGGACGCCACGCTGCCCTACCTCAAGGACGCCGCAACGCCGTTCGATTTCGGGAGCTAGGCCATGCGCTTCATCGTGACCGGCGGCGCCGGCTTCATCGGCTCTGCGGTGGTGCGGCACCTGATTGCCCACACCAATCACGAGGTGCTGAACCTCGACAGGCTGACCTACGCCGGCAACCTCGACAACCTCTCCGGCGTCGCCGACGACTCGCGCTACCGCTTCGAGCGGGCCGACATCTGCGACGCCCCAGCGGTCTGCCGCATCTTCGCGGACTTCCGGCCCGACATCGTTATGCATCTCGCCGCCGAGAGCCACGTCGACCGCTCGATCGACGGCCCCGGCACCTTCCTCGAAACCAACGTCACCGGGACCTTCGTGCTGCTCGAGGCGGCGCGCCGGCACTGGGCGGCATCGGCTGGCGAGGCGAAGGCGCGCTTCCGTTTCCACCATATCTCGACCGACGAGGTGTTCGGCTCGCTTGGGCCCGACGGCTTCTTCCACGAGGACAGCCCCTACCAGCCGAACTCGCCCTATTCGGCGACCAAGGCCGGCTCCGACCACCTCGTGCGCGCCTGGCAGCACACCTACGGCCTGCCGACGGTCACCTCGAACTGCTCCAACAACTACGGCCCCTACCATTTCCCCGAGAAGCTGATCCCGCTGGTGATCCTCAACGCGCTCGAGGGCAAGCCGCTGCCGGTCTACGGCACCGGCGCCAACGTGCGCGACTGGCTCCACGTCGAGGACCACGCCCGGGCGCTGGTGACGATCGCCACCAAGGGCGTGATCGGCGAGAGCTACAACGTCGGCGGCTGGAACGAGCGCCGCAACATCGACGTCGTGGAGGCGATCTGCGACCTCGTCGACGAGATGGCGCCATCCAGCGACATCGGCCCCCGCCGCAAGCTCATCACCTTCGTCACCGATCGCCCTGGGCACGACGGCCGCTACGCGATCGACGCCTCCAAGATCAAGCGCGAGCTCGGCTGGACCCCGCGCGAGACCTTCGAGACCGGCTTGCGCAAGACGGTGCGCTGGTACCTCGACAACCCGGCCTGGTGGGGCCGCATCCGCTCCGGCGTTTACCGCGGCGAGCGCCTCGGCGCAGCGCGGGACGCCTCGTGAGCGACAAGCCCGAGACAGGGGCTCCGCTGCTCGTCTTCGGCGCCGCCGGCCAGGTCGGGCGTGAGCTGACGGCGCTCGCCACCGCCCGCGGCATTCCGGTGGTGGCTGTGACCCGCGCCGAGGCCGACATCGCCGATGCCGCCGCCGTCGCCGCGCTGCTCGCCATACACCGGCCGCGCCTCGTGGTGAATGCCGCCGCCTACACCGCCGTCGACAAGGCCGAGAGCGAGCCCGAGGCCGCCCGCCGCGGCAACGTCGAGGGTCCGCGCGTGCTGGCCGAGGCCGCGACCGCCGCCGGCGTGCCGATCCTCCACCTCTCCACCGATTACGTCTTCGACGGCAGCAAGCGCGGCGCCTACACCGAGGATGATCCCATCGCGCCGCTCGGCGTCTACGGCCGC
>CAXTQM010000239.1:0-564 GCA_964246205.1 uncultured Beijerinckiaceae bacterium
TCTCCGATGCATCGCTGCTGCGAGCTACCGTCGACATGCTGTGGCGTGCGGTTCGCGTTGCGGTGGAGATCGACGGCGCTGACCACCGAGCTGCTGCCAAGTATCGCGCCGACCGTGATCGCGACCACCGGCTGATGTGCGCCGGTTATCGTGTCCTTCGCCTCACCAACGAAGAGGTGATGGAGGATTGCGGGCTTGCCTTAGCGAAAATCCGAGAGGTGGTACGGCTCGTCGGACCGCAGCGGGGAAGACCGGAGCACGCATGAGCGACGAAACGAGCAAAGCGGAACAGCTCCTGATGTGGGGGCTGTTCGCCGCCGGCGGGGCAAGGCTCCTCAAGGACATAGTTCCGAAGCCGGCGGGCGGGGCGCACAACGCCCTCGCGCGCCGCGGATTTTTGGACAATGCAAAGCATGGGCAGACGCGGAGGCTTGAGCTGACGGACAAGGGCTGGCGCTGGATTACCGACAGCGAGCCTTTCCCTATGGGAGCGGGCGAGACGCTCGTAACGGCCGAGCGGCGGCTGCTGCAGAGCCTGACGCGCAGTATCAAGCGCAACGCCGC
>CAXTQM010000239.1:574-4611 GCA_964246205.1 uncultured Beijerinckiaceae bacterium
CTTTCGAATCTCTTCCGAGTCGAGGTGCCTGCCGCGGCGGAGGCGGTCGAGACAGAGCGCAAAACCAAGCGAGCTAGCCGTGCCAAGACTCCAAAGATCCCAGCCGCCGAGGCGCCGGCCGCCGACGCTGCGGCGAAGTATGACATTGCCGCCGAGATTCGCGACGCCTGCCGTAACCTCGCCGGCCACCCGCAGCGCGACGGTGTCCGCCTCAGCGCCCTTCGCAACAAGCTGGGGCACGTCGCGCGCGCCGACCTTGACGCTGCGCTGCTGGCGATGCGCGAGGCGGGCCAGGCCAACCTGATGAATCTCGACAACCCCCGCGACATCGCCGCCGAGAAGGGCGCCGAGCTGCAGGCAGGCTCTCAGCTCTTTCATGTCATCTGGATCGAAGCATGACAGCGCAGGACCAACGCACGCTCGACGCCGCCTTTCTCGATGCCGACTTCCGCTGGGTCAGCACGCTCCAGGGTGTGTGGCGTGATAGCCCATCCCATGTCGAAGCGCTGCAGCAGGTAGCGGCCGACAGGATCATGGGCGCCTTCCACGCGCTGCACCACGAGGACGCCGAGAACGCGGTCGGCCAAGTCGTCAACGGCCCGGCGGGGTCGGGCAAGACGCACCTGATCGGCACGCTGCGCCGCCGCGTCTGGGCCGAGGGCGGCTGGTTCGTTCTCATCGACGTCGTCGGCATCACCGACTTCTGGCGCACCGCCGCCTTCGGCTTCATCCGCTCATTGCGCCAAAAGATGCCGGATGGACGCTCGCAGTATCAAGCTGTTTTCGAGGCCGCCCTCGAGCACGTGCCGCAGGAGACGCGCCGGCAGGTCTTCAGTGCCGGCGAGGACCTCGGCAGCGGCGCCATCCGCACCGTGAACTTCTTCGTTCGGGCGCTGCAGGCCGCGTTTCCGCAGGCGGGTATGGAGCACAGCAATGTGGTGCGCGCCTTGCTGCTACAAGGGGACCCCGATGCGGCCGAAATCGCCTACAGTTGGCTGCAGGGATTGGAGATCGATGTGGCCGACCGGCGGCCGCTCGGCTTCACAGCGCCCTCACCACCACCGGAAGCCATCGTCGCCGGCGTGTGTTGGCTGATGAGCCTGGGCGGCCCCGTGATGATCGCCATCGACCAGATCGATGCCATCGTCACGGCCGGCAATATCGTCGCCGAGGTTGGGGCCGGTAGGGCGGCCGATCTCGACGACGAAACGGAGGCGCGCGCCCGATCAATCATCCAGATCCTCGCCGGCGGGCTGATGGACCTTTTCGATCAGACGCATCGGGCAATGACGGTCGTCACCTGCCTGAACGAAACCTGGAGCATCCTGCGGCAGAAAGCTTTGCAGCCCGCGCTGCACCGCTTCGTGCCGGCACCGCTGCTGCTCAACTCTTCTGCTTCCGCCGCCGACACCATCGCCGCCCTGATCGCCGGCCGGCTTGCCCCGGCGTTCGCGCGCCACGGTGTCGAGCCTCCGTCCCCGACCTGGCCGTTTCTACCCTCGGTGCTAGCCGAGCTGAAGGGCAAGTGGCCGCGGCAGATCCTGATGCAGTGTGAAGCGTATCGCCTGCGCTGCCTCGGGTCGGGCGAAGTGTTGGACTGCTCAAGGCTCAACGACGAGGTGACCGCGCCACCGCCACCGCCAGACCTTTCCGCCGCCTTCGCGGCGCATCGCGCCTCGGCAAAAATCGATGATCTCGTCTCCAGCGTCGACGACGGCGGGCCCGTCGGCGCCTGCCTGCGAGACGCGCTCGCTCTCTACGCGCGCCAGCTCACCCTGCCGGAGAGCGTCGATGCTGCTATCGCCGCGCTCGCCACCGATCCGCGCCCGGCGCTGCACGCTCGTCTAACCTTTACCTTTCACGAGCAGAACGAGCTGGAGAAGCATTATTGCTTCCGAGTGCTGGCTCATGCCTCAGCTCTAGCTGTGCAGCCGCGCCTGCGCGCAGCGATGACAGATGCCGGCGTGGACAGGAAGCTACCGTTTCGCCACCTTTTCATTATCCGAAACGAACCAATGCCGTCGGGCAGGGTCACCAAGCAGCTGTGCGACAGACTCGCGGCAGACGGTGGCGTGGTGGTGCCCCTCTCCGTCGAAGACCTACGCCTTTTTGCGGCGCTGCGCGACATGGATGCGGCAAAGCTGGATGGCTTCGACGCCTGGCTGCGCGAGTGCAAACCGCTGTGCGCGACGAGCTTCTTTCAATTGGTCGGCCTCTGCCCGCCGCCGGTTTCGCTGACCGAGGCGGCGGTTGAGCGTCAAGCCCCGAGCTCTGATGCCTTGAGCCCTACGGTGCTGGAAGCTGAGCCAGTCCCGACATCTCGCGTGACGCCGTCCGCAGCCGGATCGCCGCCATCATCACCTACGTCACCGGCTACCGCCGTTGAAGAAGCGAAGGAAACGGGGAGCACTGTGCCGTCGCAGCTGGGCCCGCGTGAGGGCCTATCTGCAACGATCGCGCTCGGAACTCGCGTGCAGGGAGGCGGTACCGGGCCCGTGGTCGAGCTGCCGGTGTCCCTTCTCACCCGCCACACCGCGATCTTCGCCGGCTCCGGGTCGGGCAAGACGGTGCTGCTGCGCCGCATCGTCGAGGAGGCGGCGCTGCGCGGCGTTCCTGCTATCGTCCTCGACACCAACAACGACCTCGCCCGACTCGGCTTGCCATGGCCTGAGCGTCCCGGGGCCTTCAGCGATGCCGACGCCTCCGCGGCAGCGCGCTATGCCGACACCGTTGAAGTCGTGGTGTGGACCCCCGGCGTCGCCGCCGGGCGGCCGCTGACGTTGGCCGTGCTGCCCGACTTTTCTGCGCTAAAGGGCACTGGCGCGTCCGCCGAGCGCGCGGAAGCCGTGACGATGGCCTTCGCGACATTGGCACCGCTCGTGGGGGCCAAGGGCGCGAGTAAAGATCTTAAGGAGGGCGTTCTCACAGAAGCACTCGCCTCTTTCGCCGCGGAGGGCCGCAGCGGCATCAACGCCTTCATTGAATACCTCGCCGATTTACCGGCCGAAGTGAGCAAGCAATCAAAAGCAACGAAGCTTTCCGGCGAGATGGCTGATCAGCTGCGCGCCAAGATCGCGCTCAACCCGCTGCTCAGCGCCGCTGGCCAGCCGCTCGATCCGGCAATCCTGTTCACGGCCGAGCGCGCGAGCGCGACGCGCATATCGGTGATCAATCTCGCGGGCCTGAGCGACGACAGCCGGCAGGACTTCGTCAATCAGCTGCAAATGGCGCTGTTCACCTTCATCAGGAGGCATCCAAGCGCGACGCCGCGGCTCTACGTCATCGACGAGGCACAGAACTTCGCGCCGTCGCAGACCAACACGGCGAGTAAGGCCAGCGCTAAGGCGCTCGCCGCCCAGGCCCGCAAGTTCGGCCTTGGACTGATTTTCGCGACGCAGGCGCCAAAGGGTATCGACACCAATATCGTCTCGAACTGCACGACCCACGTCTACGGACGAATGTCGTCACCCGCGCTCATCACTGCCACGGAAGAGATGATGGCGGCTAAAGGAAAAGCAGCCAAGGACCTCGGCTCTCTCTCGGCCGGGCTGTTCTACGTAGCGACAGAGGGGTTGGCACAGCCGTTAAAGATCCGCGCCCCGCTATGCCTCTCATGGCATCCGCAGAACCCGGCCACGCCGGAGCAGATCGTGGATTTGGCGGCGCCAAATTCATCCTACGCGCACTTGGCCGCAGCAAGGGCGGTCTGCTTAACGCGATGAAGCATGACAATTGCGCCAGCGGCACCCAAGTGAATGACAAAACCTGACACTCGCCGACTGAGGCAAGCAGTTGATTTCTCTAAACCTTCAAAGTCCGTACCAAATGAGCGAAGTACACAGCTTGAGAGAACATGGCGCTCTAAGAGAATGAAATCTGCCGAACAGCGATGAGCGAGGTAGACAGCCGCTCACCTACAAGCCTGTGTTTGCTTTGGTTTTCAAGCCATAGAGAAAGGAGAGATAATACGCTCAAGTAAAAAGCTGGCGGAGGGAAGGGCGCTGAAACACAACATTCTCTCGCACGATCCCTATCGA
>CAXTQM010000240.1:0-755 GCA_964246205.1 uncultured Beijerinckiaceae bacterium
CGCAATTATTCGGCCTACCAGCTCAACCCGTCCGAGACCGCGGCGCTGGCGGCGCTCCACGCCGACATGAACCCGCGGGTCGCGCGCGGCGAGCGACCGCGGATCGAGATCCTCGGTCTCGACGGCTCCTGGCAGAACGCCGCCATGGTCCTGAAGCTGGAGGCGACAACGGGCTACAATCCTTTGCGCATCGGCGCCTACAGCCGCGCCGTCGGTGTCGGCGAGAACACCGACGCCCCGCGCTGGCGCGACTTCCCCGACACGTTCCGCGGCTACAATTCGCGCCTCGCGACCCTGCTCGGCCTCGACTACCTCGTGCTCGACCGCGCCATCGCCGACCTGCCGCGCCAGGTACCGCGCCCGCGCGCCGCGCTGCTCTACGCCGGCGACCACGTCTTCGTTTACCGGCTCGACAACACGCCCGTGCCGCGCGCCGGTTTCGCCACGGCGTGGCGCTTCATCGACGGCGAGGCGGTCATCGCGTCCGGGTCGCTGCCGGACTTCAGGCCCGGCGCCGAGGCGCTGATCGACGACGCCGACGGGGGCCTGGTGCCGGCAAGCCCGCCGCAGCCCGCGAAGCGCGAGACGGCGGCGACGATCGTCGCGGCGAGCGACGATACCGTCACCATCGCCGTCGACGCGCCGGTCTCCGGAGTCCTTGTGCTGCACGACCTCTTCTATCCGGGCTGGGAGGTGCGGGTCGACGGCGCCAGGGCGCCGCGGGTGAAGGCGGACCTTCGGTTTGGCGGTGTGGT
>CAXTQM010000240.1:765-4572 GCA_964246205.1 uncultured Beijerinckiaceae bacterium
CTTCCACCCGTTCTCGCTCGCCAACCTCGCCGCCGCGGTCGGCGGCCTCCTGCACGGGACCGGGGGATGATCATCACACGCTGCCTCGCCCTCGCGGCCCTGTTCGTCGGCGCGCTGTTGCCGTCGTCGCTTGCGGCGCAGGAGAACATGCCGTCCATCGGCGCCGCCCCGGCGCCTGTCCTCGGGACGCCGCCAATGGTGACGATCCCCAAGACCGCAGCGCCGGAGGCGGAAAAGCGGCGCAGCCAGCTCGTGCTTTCGGCGCTGCTGACCCCGCGCGACACCCAGCCGCTCGGCGGCAAGGTGCCGATCCACTGGCGCGTGTTCGCCGAGGGCGCCGACGCCCAGGGCAAGCACAAGCTGATCGCGCAATCCACCGAGGCCGCGCCGACGCTCACCGTGCCGGAAGGCACCTACATCGTGCATGCCGCGCTCGATCTCGCCTCGGCGGTGCGGCGGGTCACCGTGGCCGGCAACGCCTCGAGCGAGCGGCTGGTGCTGAACGCCGGCGCGATGCGCATCGTGGGCATGCTCGGCGACAAGCCGATCAATCCGGCCAAGCTGTCGATCTCGATCTTCGTGCCGGAGGCCGGCAACTCGGAAGCCAAGCTGGTGCTGGCCGGCGCCAAGGCCGGCGACCTCGTCGCCATGCCCGAGGGCAGCTACCACGTCGTCTCGACGCTGCTCGATTCGGCCGGCTATTCCGGCGCGCTGAAATCGGGCGTCGGCAACAAGACCAACTCGGTCGTCGCCGCCGACCTCAAGGTGCAGGCCGGCAAGCTGACCGACGCGACGCTGCGGCATCGCTCCGCCGTTATGACGCTGAAGCTCGTCAACGATGCCGGCGGTGAGGCGCTCGCCAACACTGCCTTCACCATCCTGACACCTGGCGGCGACGTCATCCGCGAGCTGATCGGCGCCTTCCCCTCGCTGGTGCTGGCGGAGGGCGAATACGTCGCCATCGCCCGCCACGATTCGAAGACCTTCCAGACAACCTTCAAGGTGTCGTCGACGCTCGACCGCGACGTCGAGGTGCTGGCCAAGTAAGCCTGGCGCGTCGACATCGGCGCTGGCGCTCCGCGTCGGACTGACCCTACACTCGTCGAACGCTGTGCCTCGCCCCTCCGTCGATCGACCCCATGATCCGGCTCGTCGCCACCCGCCTTCTCGCCGCGATTCCAACCCTGCTCGCCGTTGTCGCGCTGTCGTTCTTCCTGCTGCGGTTGGCGCCGGGCGGCCCGTTCGACAGCGAGCGCGCCCTGGACCCCGAGGTGCGCGCCAACCTCGAGCGGCTGTACGGGCTCGACAAGCCGCTCCTCGCGCAGTTCGGCACCTACCTATGGAGCCTGATGCACGGCGACCTCGGCCCGAGCCTGCACTGGCGCGACTTCACCGTGAACGAGCTGTTCGCCCGTGCCTTGCCGATCTCGATCCAGCTCGGCAGCGAGGCGCTGGCGGTGGCGCTGGTGCTCGGCGTCGGGCTGGGCGTGGTCGGTGCCGGCCGTCGCCGCGGGCTCGGCGCGCTGGCGGTCACCCTGTTGGCGCTGTTCGGCCTGGCGGTGCCGAACTTCGTCATTGCGCCGCTGCTGCAGGTGTTCTTCGGCCTCGACCTGCGCTGGCTGCCGGTCGGCGGCTGGGAGGAGGGCGCGTGGCGCCACCAGGTGCTGCCGGTCGCGGTGCTGGCCCTGCCGCAGGTCGCGATCATCGCCAAGCTGACGGAGGCGGCGCTGCGCGAGGCGCTGGCGGCGCCCCACATCCGCACCTTGCGGGCTTTCGGCCTGCCTGGCCGGCACGTCGCGCTGCATGCGCTGCGCGGCGCGGCGCTGCCGGTGCTTTCCTATCTCGGGCCGGCGGCCGCGGCGCTGCTCACCGGTTCGATCGTCGTCGAGACGGTGTTCGCAATCCCCGGTATCGGCCGCTACTTCGTCGACAGCGCGTTGTCGCGCGACTATCCGCTGACCATGGGCACGGTGATCGTGGTCGGCGCCATGATCGTGGTCTTCAACCTCCTCGTCGACATCGCCTACGGGTTCGTCGACCCGCGCGTGCGCCATGACTGACGCCGGGAGCCGTTTCGGACGCGATCCCGCCGGGCTGGCGAGCCTCGCGGCGCTGCTCGTGATGGCCGCGCTCTGCTTCGGCTCGATCCTGTGGGCGCCGCACCCCTACGATGCCGTCTTTCCCGACTACATCGCCGTGCCGGCTTCCTTCGCCGCCCATCCCGATGCGACCGAGCTCGCCGACGGCCTCGCCGCGCTGGCCGAACGCGCGCGGCTGCGGGTCACCCGCGACGCCGCCACCGACACGCTGATGTTCCGCGGCGACACTCCGGTGGACCCGCGCGTGATGCGCTACCTCGAGCGCTCCGACATGTTCGCTTCCGCCGGCGCGCCAGTCGCCGGCGACGGCGGCAAGACGCTCACGGCGCCAGTCGCCATCGTGCGGCAGCGCTTCCTTTTCGGCACCGACGCCAACGGCCGTGACCTGCTGACCCGCGTGCTCGTCGCCGGACGCATCTCGCTCGCCGTCGGCGCGCTGGCCTCCGCCGTGGCGCTGGGCATCGGCGTCGCCTACGGCGCGGTGGCGGGCTACGCCGGCGGGCGCACCGACGCCGTGATGATGCGCACCGTCGACGTGGTCTACGCCCTGCCCTTCGTGTTCCTCGTCATCGTGCTGCTGGTGTTGTTCGGCCGCTCCCTGTGGCTCATCTTCCTCGCCATCGGCGCGGTGGAATGGCTCGACATGGCGCGGATCACGCGGGGACAGACGCTGTCGCTGAAGCGCCGCGAGTTCGTGCTGGCGGCCGAGGCGCTGGGCGAGCGCGGCTCGCGCATTCTCGTCAGGCACATCGTGCCCAACATGGGCGGGCCCATCGTCGCCTACCTCGCGCTGCTCGTGCCCCGCGTGATCCTCGCCGAGAGCTTCCTGTCCTTCCTCGGGCTCGGCGTGCAGGAGCCGCTGACCTCCTGGGGAATCCTCATCGCAGACGGCGCCCGCCACGTGCAGGGCTCGGTGCATCTGCTGGTTTTCCCCGCGCTGGCGCTGGCGATCACGGTTGTCGCGGCCAACCAGCTCGGCGAGGCCATCCTGCGCGCGACGAACGCCGCGGAATGAGCGGGCCGCCCTTGCTCGCGCTGGACAGGCTCGCGGTGCGCTTCGGCGGCGTCGAGGCCGTGCGCAGCTTGGACCTGGCCGTGGCGCCGGGCGAGACGGCGGCGATCGTCGGCGAGACCGGCTCGGGCAAGAGCGTCGCCATGCTGGGCCTGCTGCCGTCCGGCGCGACGGTGTCGGGCAGCGCGCGCTTCGCGGGGCAGGAGCTGCTGGGTCTCGCCCGGCGCGGGCTCGATCGGGTCCGCGGCCGGCAGATCGCCATCGTGTTCCAGGAGCCGCAATCCGCACTCGACCCGCTTTACACCGTGGGTTCGCAGATCGCGGCCGTGCTGCGCAACAGCCGGCAACTGCCGCGCCGTGCCGCGTGGGACCGCGCGCGCGAGCTGCTGGAGGAGACCGGCATCGCCGAGCCGGCGCGCCGCGCCCGCGCCTACCCGCACGAACTCTCCGGTGGCCAGCGCCAGCGCGTCGCCATCGCCATGGCGCTGGCCTGCGAGCCGCGGCTCCTGATCGCCGACGAGCCCACCACCGCGCTCGACGTCACGGTGGCGGCGCGCATCCTGGAGCTGCTCGCCGCGCTGAAGGCGCGCCACGGCATGGCGCTGATCCTGATCAGCCACGACCTCGCCGTCGTGCGGCGCGTCGCCGACACGATCCACGTCATGGAAAAGGGCGTGCTGGTCGAGAGCGGGCCGG